>JBIKKL010000684.1:0-2944 GCA_044360365.1 Burkholderiales bacterium
GCGCGCCAACACTTGCTTCCTCGGTTCATACGAACGTTATACTGAGGGTCCCGAGTCGACCACTGCCAGGAGGAGGCCGATGAAAAAGAACGCGTTTGCCTCACTCATTCTTGCGCTCGCAGCAGCGCCCGCTTTTTCACAGAACGTGAAGATCACGCCCATCGGTTCGCATCCGGGTGAGTTGTGCGCGAATGATCGTGCGATCATCTTTGAGGATCCGACCGGCGTGCGGCTACTCTACGATCCTGCCCATAACGTGACCGGCGGCGACGATCCGCGGCTCGGCACCATCCACGCCGTGCTTCTGAGCCACATGCACGGCGATCACGTCGGCGATTTGAAGTTGAAGGCGCCCGGGGCGGGTACTTGCGCAAACTCGGGACGAGAGCCGGCGCCGAACTCGACGACGGCCGAGGTCGTCGCCGCCAAGAATGCGGCCATGGTGATGACCCGCGCGATCGGCGGTTTCGTCGGCAACAAGGTCAAAGGCATTCGGGGCGACACCAAGGAGGTTCCCTTCTGTCGCCAGAACGCGCAAGGCATGACCAGCGTGCCGGTCGAATCGATCTGCGCTTCGCAAACCGATCTCGGCGGCGTGTTCATCGCGAAGGCGCCCGATGCCACGAAGGGCGTCGAAATCACGATCGTCTATGCCTCGCACGTCAACAACGTGCCACCGGCCCTGCTTTCGCCGGCACAACGAGAACTGCTCGCGGCCAATGGGGCAATCCTCGAGTACGGCCCGCCGACGGGCTTCGTCGTGAAGTTCACGAACGGCCTCACGGCGTATCTCACGGGCGATACGGGCGTGCACACAGAAATGAAGACGGTCGTCCACGACTACCACAAGGCCAACCTTGCGGTGCTCAATCTCGGCGTAAATGCCGGTGCATATTTCTCCGGGGCGCAAGCAATGAACGAATTGGTTCGCCCTGCTTCCGTCATCATCACGCATCCGAACGAGCCCGTGACCGAGAATGGCAAGATGCGGCCGATCTCCCGCACCGCGAAGCTGATCGAGCGCATCAAGGCGCCTTCGCATCTGGCGATCAGCGAGCGGACGATGGAGTTCGATGGCTCGGGAAAATGCGTGTCAGGTTGCTGATTTAGTGCTGCCGCTGCGTCGGGCATCGGTCCTGGAGCCGATGCCTTGGCCGCAGTAGAAGCCTGAGGGGGCGCAGGTGCTGCCGAGGCGCCCTTATCGTGTCGGGCCGTTTGCAGAAGCCGATTCGGCCGCTTTCGCTGGGGCGTGCTTGCGGGCTTTGCCCAGATTCCAAGCCGGTATCGCCGCCAGCATGAAGACGACGGCGATGAACAGAAAGCCGTCGCTGAATCCTCGCGCCGTCGCTTGCGCTTCGATGACTTCCTTCAGAAAGTGCAGCGATCCCGGCCCCTGCACGTTCTCGGACACACCCGCTTCGATCAGCACTTCCTTCACCTGCGATAGCAGCGCCTGACTCGTCGAATTGTCGAAACGTTGTGTGGCCGCCATGGCCTCGACATGGAACTGCGTGCGCTGCTCCACGAGCACGACCAGCGCCGTGACGCCGCATGAGCCGCCGAGCTGTCGCAAGAAGTTGATCGTGCCCGAGCCTCGATGCAACTGCTCGCTGCTGAGGGCTCGCAACGCCGATGCGCTCAACGACGGTAGGATCAACGCCATTCCGCACCGGGCGACGATGATCATGACGGCGAAGGCAAGGAACGTGGTGTTCGCATCGGCGCTGGCCATCAGAAAGTTGCCGAAGGAGAACAGCAACAGACCGCAGACCACCATCAGATGCGCAGGAAAGGCATCGGCGACCCGGCCAATGATCGACGTGCCAGAAATGACCAGCATGCCGGCGGGCACGAGCAGCAGCCCCGACAGAAACGGTGTGAAGTTCTGCACCTGCTGCACCGTCACCGGGATCAGGTAGTTCGAGGCGAAGTTGCCCAAGCCGAACACGAACGCAACGATGACCGCAGCCGAGAACTGGGGAATACGGAACAGGGAGAAATCGAGCAGCGTGGGCGAGCGCAGCTGGCGCCAGACGAAGGCCACGGCCGCGACGAGGCCGATCGAGACCATCGTCACGATGGCCGTCGAATCCCAGCCATAGCGTTGTCCGTTGGAGCCTGCGTAGATGAGCGTCATGACCGCACCCACAAGGAGCGAGTAGCCGATCCAGTCGAACTTGGGCAGCGGTTTGTCGCCCTCCTTGCCTGGCAGATAGAGCATGCCGAGGATGATGCCCATGATGCACACCGGCAGAGGCACCAGAAACATTTCTCGCCAGCCGAGGGTATCGATCACGAGCCCGCCGACCATGGGGCCGAGCATCGGCGCAATCTGGATGCCCATGGAATGGATGGCCATCGCCTGACCGCGCTTGTCCTTCGGGAACTGCATGAAAATGAGCGCCATGGTCAGCGGCTGAACGATGCCGGCCGAGAATCCCTGGAGAATGCGGCCGGCAACCACGGCTTCGAAACTGGGGCCGAAGAATGCGATCGCCGTGCCGGTGAGATAGACCACGTTCAGCATGATGAAGGTGCCGCGGATGCCGAGCGCGCTGACGAACCAGGCGCTCAGCAGCTGGCTTGCGACCATCGTGGCGATGAAGCCGGTGGCCAGCCATTGCGCCTGATCCTGGCCGACCCCGAACGCGCCCATGACCGTAGGCACCGCGACGTTTGCGATCGTGGCGGAGAGAACCATCGCGATTGCGCCGGACATGCCGGCGATCGTGACGAGCCACTTGCTCGTGGCTGAGGGTACGGGGGTCGACAAGGTGAATCGCGGGGTGTGAGTCGCAGCGCCGTGGCAGGCGCTCGCCGGCCAGCAGGCCGATGCGTATGCACCGGGTAAGCCGCATTGTATCGCGATCGAGTGTCGCTTCCTGCGGCTGGCCTACGGCCTGGCGCTCGGGGTGCCGGAGATGCTTCGATACTTGCGGCGAGT
>JBIKKL010000611.1:0-3294 GCA_044360365.1 Burkholderiales bacterium
GCGCTGGCTGCGGGTTCGGGCGGAAGCGCGGGCCGGCCCCGAGAAGCAAGCGTTTCGCGCGCGCGGCACACTCCTCGACGTGACCGACGAGCGCCTGGCGGAGCAGGCCGCACAGCACCTGGCCGCCATTGTGGAGTCCACCGAAGACGCCATCTTCTCCTTGGCGGGCGACGGGACGATCCTCTCCTGGAACCGGGGCGCCACCCGGATGTTCGGACATGCCAGCAGCGAAACCATCGGCCGTCGCCTCACGGAGCTGCTGCCGCCCGACGAAGCTGCGGAAGCCCAGCGGCTGGTTGCACGCAGCATCGGCGGCGAAATCGTTGAGAACTTCGAGACGCAGCTCACGGCCAAGGGACAGCGTCGCATCCGTATCGCGGTCACGCTCTCGCCGCTGCGCGACGCAGCCGGTCAGGTGGTCGCCGCATCGGCCGTGGCCCGCGACATCACGGCTCGTCGGCAGGCGGAGCTGCGGCAACTGATGGAACATCGTGTCGCGCAACTGCTGGCCGAATCCGCGCCACTCGACGAAACCATGCCGAAGATACTCTCCACCTTGTGTCAGTCGCTCGAGATGGATTGCGGTGCGCAATGGGATTTCGAGGGGAACGATTCCGGTTACCAGCGTTCGTTCGTCTGGACCCGCCTGGGCCTCGATGCGAAGGAGATCGCCGCGCAGTTGCCGCTGATGCAAACGGCGGACGGCCCATGCGATCTCGTCTGGCATACGACGCTGCCGCAATGGTTCGGCCATGACGCACTTCTAGCCTGCGGGATCGGCTTGAGCACCGGCCCGCTCGCCTTCGCCAGCGCCCTCTTCATCCCGATCACCCTGGGCAGTCGCGTCGTCTGCGTGCTCGAACTGCGCACCGGGCGCTCACAGGCGTACGACGTCGAACTCCTCTCTTCGGCGCGTGCCATCGGCAGCCAGATCGGCCAATACGTGGAGCGCAAGCGGGCCGAAGACGATCTGCGGGCCGAAAAGGAATACATCGGCCACGTGATTGCCACCGCACCGACGCTGATTGCATCGATCGCCCCGGACGGCACCACACGCTCGATCAACCCGACCATCCGCGATCTGGCAGGTTATCTTCCTGAAGAACTTCATGCTCGCAACTTCTGGGAAGTTCTGCATGAAGGTCCGGCCTCAACCGTGGACAACCTGCTTGCAGAAGCCGCGCGCGGCGGCGTCGCCGACTATCATCTCGCCATTCGCACCCGCTCGGGAGACGTGCGCGATCTGTCCGTCAGCGCAGCCGCGCGGCGCACCGCCGACGGGAGCATCGTCGAATTCATCGTCGTTGGTACGGACGTGACGGCACGTCGGCTCGATGAGGCGCGCCGAGCGGCGGAATTCGCGGTCGCCCGTGCCTTGAGCGAGGCGCAATCCGAACAGCAAGCCGTCGAAGCGATCCTCGGGACGATCTGCGAAATCCTCGACTGGGAATGCGGCATCTTCAGAGTCTCCGACCCGAAGACCCGTCTCGTGAGCTGTCCCTATGCATGGGGCAAGCCGACGCCCCGCGTCGCAGAATTGCTCGCCGTGCTGCAAGCATCTCACCCACTCGGGCCGCAGACGATGTATTGGCGCACCGTCGAAACCGGCGCACCGCAATGGGACAACGAATTGCCCAAACGCATCGGCACGCGCCTGCGCCCGGCGGTGGAACGTGCCGGCATCATGTCTGCCCTGTCGGTACCAGTGAGCGCCGGTGAGCGCTTTCTGGGAGCACTTCAATTCTTTGGCCAATCGAACAACCGCCCGGAAGGCATTCTGCTCGATGCGATGCAGGCCATCGGCCACCAGGTCGGTCAATTCATCGAACGCATGCGCGTAGACGCCGAACGCCATCATGCCGACGAGCGGCTGCGTAGCATCGCAGCCAACATTCCCGGCATCGTATTCGAGTATCGCCTGCGTCCGAACCAGACCGCGGCGTTCGAGTTCGTCAGCGAGCGGGCGCTCGATCTGCTCGAAGAATCCGCTGACGCACTGACGCGCGATTCCAGGCTCATGTTCAAGCTGGTGGAACCCGCGTACCGACGCCAACTGCTGCGCTCGATGCACGTCTCGCGGCACACCCGCTCGCTGTGGCTGAGCGAAATGCCCATCCGCACCCGTAGCGGGCGCATCCGGTGGGTCCGCGGTCAGTCGATGCCGAAGTACCTCGACGACGGCTCTGTCGTGTGGGATGGGGTCATCGTCGACGTGACCGCGCAGAAACAAGCCGAGCACGCGATCCAGCAGTTGAACGAACAACTCGAACGCCGGGTGGCGGATCGAACTGCGCAGCTCTCGGCGGCAAACCGTGAACTGGAGTCGTTTGCCTATTCCGTATCCCATGACCTGCGTGCGCCACTGCGCTCGATCGAGGGTTTCTCCCGCATACTCATGGAGGAGTACGGATCCACCCTGGACGCCCAGGCGGCAAACTACCTCGAGCGCGTTCGCAACGCCAGTCAGCGCATGGGCCAGCTGATCGACGACCTGCTCTCGCTCTCCCGTGTAACACGCAGCGAGCTGAAGCGAGTGCGCACCGATTTGTCGGCGATTGCCGAGGCCATCGTCCAGGAGCTGCGCAGCGAATCGCCCGAACGCCGCGTGAGCGTGAGCATCCATCCGGGCATGTCCTGCCTTGCAGATCCCAGCTTGATCCGCATTGCGCTCTATAATCTCATCGGCAACGCCTGGAAGTTCACGTCTCGTCGGGCGGACGCCAGGATTGAATTCGGTGCGCTCATCCAGCGCAACAGAACGGTGTACTACGTGCGCGACAACGGAGCCGGTTTCGACATGGAACATGCTGGCAAGCTGTTCGGCGCCTTCCAGCGGCTGCATTCGCCACGGGAATTCGAAGGAACGGGTGTGGGACTCGCGACGGTGAGCAGAATCGTGGATCGCCACGGCGGCACCGTATGGGCCGAATCCGTCATCGATCAAGGCGCCACTTTCTACTTTACGTTAGGCACCTCCGGAGGCCGATCGTGAGCACCGCCGCCCCGGTCATTCTCCTGGTCGAAGACAATCCCGACGACGAGGCGCTCACGCTGCGCGCGCTGACCCGCAGCGGATTCGGCGATCGTGTCATGGTGGTACGCGATGGCGCCGAAGCGCTGGACTTCCTTCATGGCACGGGTGTTTTTGCCGGTCGCGACATCTCCCGCCTCCCAGCGCTCATCCTGCTCGACTTGAAGCTGCCCCGCATCGACGGGCTCGAAGTCCTGCGCCGCATCCGTGCCGACGAACGTACGGCGCTTGCGTGCGTCGTGATCTTCACATCGTCGGGCGAG
>JBIKKL010000405.1:0-4874 GCA_044360365.1 Burkholderiales bacterium
TGATGGTGAACTAACTCTACGATCCGAGCGAAATCGAGAGCAATCACGAAGCCTACCGGCTCCACGGCAAGGTCGCCGTGTCGAGCGAAATCCGCCGCATGCTTCGACGCTGATCGCGGGCTCGATGCGGGTCCTTGAACTTCAGTCGAACAGGTCGGGCCGCATGTCGATGCGCTGAGCCCGAAACGGTGCGCCCACAGCCGACGTGCCGTCGAATCGAAAGACGCCCGCCATGGTGTCCCCCTCGATGCGGGCGCTTACGGTGCCCTTCGAGTATGGGGAAGGTGCGTCCGTGATTCCGAGTGTGATTTCGTCGGCGTGCAGGGAGGCGCGCGTGAGTCTTCGATGGCCTTGATCTGTCTTCAGCGCGCCTTCGATGAACTGGAATTGTTGGGTAATGCTGAACTCGAACGGCCGCTGCATCGAGCCTTCGCCCAACGTGCTGCGCCAGCGTCCGGCTGCATTCGCCGGTACGATCCAGAGCATGACGATACTCTCCCCGCCGCGGCCGTAGTTCTTCTCTGGAACGTCGAAGCGTTCGCTCGCATCCGGCCTCCAGGTGCCCATGGCGAAGTCGTGCGAGACGACGCGTGCGCCCGGACGCATGCTCCCCAGAATGCGGGGAATGAGCTTCTCGTTGAATTCTGCGGACAGATACAGGGTAAGCACGGTGGCCTCCCTGAGGTCCGTGCTGAAGATGTCTTCGCTTCGAAAGACTGCCCGTGACGCGAGCCCGAGCTGTTCTGCCTTCGAACGGCTGGATGCCACGAGATCCGCACGCATCTCGATGCCGAGGGCGCGCGCGTTGAAGCGTTGCGCGGCTTCGAACACGATGCGGCCATCGCCGGACCCGAGGTCGATGAGCATGTCGGTGCTGCGCAGTCGCGCGAGCCGGAACATGCGTTCGATCACGCGCGCGGGTGTCCCGACGACGGGGGGTGTCGTATCGTCGCACCAGGCAGTCGTCGCATGGGGTAGCAAGGGCGAGGCGAGGATTGCCCCAACGATACGTCGGCGATGCAGGTTGGTCGCAGGGACGCTGACGTTCATTGGGGCGAAGCGCCCGCGCTGCGCACGATCCTGGCCCATTTGGTCATTTCCGACTTCACGTAGGCGCCGAACTCCGCGGGCGAGGTGGGCGCGGGGTCGAGCCCCTGTGTGAAGAAGTACTGCTTGAGTTCCGGGTCGCGAAGCACCTTGACGATCTCGCTGTTGAGGCGATCGATGATCGGCGCCGGGGTCTTCGCGGGAGCAAGGAGCCCGTACCAGTTGTTCGCGTCGAAGCCTCTCAGACCTTGCTCGGCGATCGTCGGGATGTCGGGAAGCATGCCGGCACGCTTCAGGGTCGTGACGCCCAGAGGGCGAATTCGTCCGGTCTTGATGTGGGGAATCGCTGTCGCGGCGGTGGCGAATACGCTGTGCACCTGACCTGCAAGCAGGTCGATCATGACGGGGCCGCCGCCCTTGTAGGGTACGTGGGTCATCTTGACTCCGGCAAGTGCGCCGAACAGTTCGCCCGCGAGGTGGCCCGCCCCACCGACGCCCGATGAACCATAGAGCACCTTGTTCGGCGCCGCCTTGGCAAGCGCAATCAGATCCTTGACGTTGTTTGCCTTGACGCCCGGATGAACGACCAGACCGTTGGTCGAGTTGACGGCTTGCGAAATCGGCGCAAAGTCGCGAACGGGATCGAAGGGCAGGTTGCCGAACAGCGTCGGATTGATCGCTAGGGCCGCGATGGTGCCCATGAGTAGCGTGTATCCGTCCGGCAGCGACTTCGCGACGATGTCCGCGGCGATGTTGCCGGCAGCCCCGGGGCGGTTATCGATGATCACAGGCTGACCTAAGGCAGCAGAAAGTCGCAGCCCGATGGCCCGTGCAGTCGTATCGGTGCCTCCGCCGGGAGCAAAGCCGACCAACATCCGGATCGGTCGCTCGGGATAACGATCAACTTCGGCAAGTGCTGCCTCGACGGGGGCGGGAATCAACCAGAACAGTAAGGCGCCGATCAACGGCATGGCGCCCAGGCCTTGGTCTTGTACTCGAACAACCCGTTTCGGCGCCATCGGAAACATCATGGTGTGGAGTCTCCCGTTCTACTTGCTGCAGATCTCGGTATCGCACGCCGACACGATTGCAGTCGGAGGATGAAGCCTGTCGATTGCATGACTGGGAATGACGGCTGCATGGGGCGGAGCAGTGCAAGATTCTCAAGCGATAGATGCAAGTGTAACGTGCAGGCGCGGGTGCGAGGAGACCTCATGGGTCGCGTGCATGTTTAAACGCGAGGATAAGGCCGGCGCGGTGCGAGGTTCAGCGCCGGGGCGGCAATGTCGACGCGAGAAGATCTGGCGGCATGCCCTCGCCGCCACTCGGGGTGAGACGGTTGATCACTTCCTTCACCCCAGTCACGCCGCTGGCGACGGCGACCACGGCTGTTCTGTCGCTTGCCGACGACACGCTGCCGCCCAGGAGCACGCGCCCACCTTCGCCGACGACCGTCACCTTCAGGCGTGCCGTTTCCGGGTTCTGACGCAAAGCGCCGCGTACGTGTGCCTCCAGGCTCAGGTCCTCTAGACGGCTGCGCGCCGTATCGTCTTCCCGGAACTCGGCGCTGCGGACCACTTGAACGATTGCGTCGACGCACGCATGCGTGCTGAGCCGGGCCGTGTTCAGGACTAGATCGTAGTGCTCGGCGTCTCGCCAGCGGATGCCGAAGTGGCGCTTGGTGATTGCGCTATGGGCTTCGTCGGAGACGTTGATTTCGTGCAGGACGAATTCGTCGTCGCCACTGCCGAGGCTTTGCTTCACCCGCTCGCAGCGCAGGCCGAGAGGCGCGCACACGCGAACCCTGACCGCCTGCGGCACGCGCTCGAGCAACTGCGCCGCACCCCAGCTCAGGAAAATGGCTCCTTGCGGACGCGCAGCCAGCGCGAAGGTCTCCGCCGCCGTGAAGATGGAGAGACTGATCTGATCGGCGGTGAGACGTTCGAACAGGCTTGCGCGACCTTCGAGCAGCTTGATGACATGGCTCTTGCGCAGCCGCATCTTGTCGGCGACGTAGTCGATGATCTCGTGATAGATCACCGGGCAACCGAGCGCTTAACCCAGCTGCGCCGCGACGCGTTCCCCCAGGGCGCCCAGCTCCCGCGTGATGGCTACAAGCGGCATGGGTGTCCCCATGCTGGCGATGGAATCGTCGTCATCAACGCCGGTCGCCCACCTGGTCGAAGGTATCCCAGAGGTCGCCGTCGATGCCCAGGATGACCAGCGCGCGCGCCAGTCGTCCCAGATAGAGGAGTTCCTCCATGACGGCGGGCGGAAAGCCCTTGCGGTTGCCGCGCGTGTCGATCACGAGGTTGGTGATGTAGCTTTCACACTCGGGGGTGCCCCAAAGCTGTTGGATACGCGCGCAGATGCGCTGGTAATCCTCGATGGCGGCCTTGACCTCCAGTCTTTGTGCCGGGCCCTTTCTGGGTTCGACCTTCTCATCGAGCATCGACAGGTCCGGGAAAGGGTCATCGCTGCTGCCTCGTTCCTTCGACAGGGGGTGCAAGCGCTCGGTCGCAGGCGCGGTCGCGGTGGGCGAATAGCTCTTGGGTTCATCGCCGACCGCGACCTTCGCGCGGCTGGGTTCAGTCCGTGTTGCGGGTTCGGACGCAGAGGGCTGGCCGACCGGCTGCGGTGTCGCGGATCGTGACGGGACGGGTACAGCGGGCGCCGGGGCGGCTGTCGCCTGCGCGGTGGGGGCAACCGGATTGGTCGGCAAACGGCCGAAGTCTGCGGCGTTCGACGCTTCGGAGTCGGGGCGCCGCGCCGGCGCATCCGTTTCGAGTTGCGCGAGGCGTCGCTCGATAGCCTCCAATCGCTTCAAGATCTCGTCCAGCGGGGAACTCAAGGCTTCCCACTCCTTATGAAGTTTGCTCCCTGCACTGCTTTTCCCGACACGCATATGGCATTCGGCGCCCGACTCCTTCGCCGACGCCCTCGTCGGAGAGGCGAGTCTGCGCCCTCCTGGTATCAACTTCAATCCCGACGCGCAGCTGACTGCGTCACTTACGACGGTCCGTGCATGCCGGATGGTCGATCATCGGAATTGCGGATAGAGGTTGCCGATTCTTGAGCCCGAGCAGCCTGTCGGACTGGATTTCACTTGTTGCGGAGTACACTGCGTCGATTCAGGTCGAGCCCGCGCGCACGCGCGCGATGGTGCCAAGGCCGACATCGGATATGGACCATGGACGATCGAATCGAGGGACTTCCCGAACGGCTGATGGTTGCGATCGGGGGCAACGCACTCCATCCCGGGAACGCCGGGCCGGGCGGGCAGAACGAAGCTGCCCGCGCGGACCATGCCGCGCAGGCGCTGTTGCCGCTGCTGCTCGGCTGTCGTCAACTCGTGATCACACACGGCAACGGACCTGTGGTTGGAGAGATCTTGCTGCGGCAATTTCATGCGCGCGAGTTCGTTCCGTCCATGCCGCTCGATGTCTGCGTCGCCGCCAGCCAGGGCGTGATCGGCTACCTGATCGCGCAGTCCCTGGAGAACGCCTTGATCAAGGCCGGGAAGGCGCGAGCGGTGGTCTACATGCTCACCGAAGTCGATGTCGATGCGAACGATCCTGCCTTTGCGTCGCCGAGCAAGCCCGTCGGTCCGTTCTTTACCCTGGATAAGGCACGCGCCATGTCGGTGGACGGTTGGTCGATGATGGAGGATGCGGGGCGGGGCTGGCGGCTTGCCGTACCATCGCCTGCGCCACTGGCCATCGTCAACCTGTCGGTAATCGACGTCGCGCTGCGCTCCGGCAGTATCGTGGTGGCCGGGGGCGGAGGCGGCATTCCGGTCGTGCGTGCAAAGGATGGCACGCGCAGCG
>JBIKKL010000406.1:0-4872 GCA_044360365.1 Burkholderiales bacterium
GATCGGGGTGCAGCAGGCCGAAGCACGCAACGCCGAGGGCCGCGAGCTGCTCGTCACGACGACGGCATGTGAGGGCGGCGGTACGGGGCTGATCGGCACCATCGTCAACCTCACCGATGTGTCGGCACTGAAGGCTGCTGCGCGGGCGCGCGAGGAAGCCATGGGCTTTCTTTCGCATGACTTGCGTGCGCCGCAGGCTTCGATTCTGTCGACGCTCGAACTGCGTCGGTCCGATCCGGCGTCGGTCAGCGAGTCGCAACTGGTGGAGCATGTCGAACGCAGCGCACGGCGCACGCTGGCGCTCGCCGAAGCCTTCGTGACACTGACACGCGCCGATCATCTGGATCCCACGCGCTTCCAGCCGGTCGACCTTGCGGACGTCTGCCGCGAAGTGGCCGACGAAGTGTGGCCGTTGTGCAGAACGAAGAACATGCGTTGCGACATGGCGCTAGGCGAGGAGGAGGTCTGGGTCCGGGGCGAGCGTCCGCTGCTCGTCGCCGTCGTGCTCAACCTGCTCGACAACGCCATCAAGTATTCTCCGGCCGGAAGTCGGGTGGAGGTCGCGCTGCGCCGTCACGAGGCCGAATGGCAGATCGCGATCAGCGATGAGGGGCCGGGCGTTTCGGCGGCCGACGTGCCACGTCTCTTCGAGCGCTTCCGTCGACTCGGACGGGAAGGGCGATCCACGACACGCGGTGCCGGTCTTGGCCTTGTCATCGTCGATACGGTCGTGCGCAAGCACGAAGGGCGCATCGAGGTCGTCTCGACCGTGGGCCACGGGGCGACTTTCATCGTGCATCTGCCTGCATCGGCTGCGTCGCAGGATAGCGCAATCGACGTCTGCTAGCGGCGCACGGCTCGTCGGCAGGCACCGAGCAATGGCTTGGTCGCGGCTAAGGTGTGGTTACGCCAGAGCAGGTCCAGATGATCCCTTGGGCGTTGCAGCGGACCACCCGAGCTGGCGGAGCATGCACAATGCTCCGGCGCGCGCCGATCCACCCGATCAATTGGCGCGCATCTTGCGCTCCCGCACGACCCGCTCGAATTTCTTCAACTCGGCGGCAACATGGGCATCGGCTTGTGCAGGCGTGGTGCCTACGGCGTCGATGCCTTCCTGTGCGAGGCGCTGGGCGAGTTCCGGCGCCTGGATCGCACGATTGAACTGCTGATTCAATACGCCCACGATATCTGCGGATGTGCCACGCGGGGCCGCCACCACGAACCACGCCGAGAACTCGTATCCGGGAAGCACGCTTGCGATCGGCGGAACGCCCGGCAGCGCAGGCACGGGCTTGAGACTGGTGACACCCAAGGCGCGCAGACGTCCCGAGTTGACGAATCCGACCGCCCCGGCGATCCCCGAAAACGCAACACCCACCTCGCCGCTGATGGCTGCTGTAAGCGCCGGCCCGCCGCCCTTGTACTGGACCACCGGCATGTCGATCTTCGCCAACAAGTTGAACAGCTCCCCTGCGATGTGGGGATTGGTGCCTGAGCCCGCACCAGCGTAGTTGAGCAAACCGGGACGGCTGCGCGCCAGTTCAATCAGATCCTTGACCGAGCGTGCCGGCACCGAGGGGTGGACACTCACGAATGAAGGTGTCGAGGCGATGTACGAGACATAGGTGAAGTCCTTCAGCGCGTCGTAACTCACCTTGCTGTACATGAGCGTGTTGGTCACCTGCGGCGTCGTGTTGATCAGCAGCGTATATCCATCCGGCTTGGACTGCGCGACGTGAGCCGAACCGATCATGCCCGAAGCGCCGACGCGGTTGTCGACCACGAACTGCTGGCCCAGGGCTGCCGATACGATGGGCGTCACCAGGCGGGCGGTCACATCCACCGTGCCTCCGGGGGGGAACGGTACGACCAGGCGCACGGCTCGTTCGGGAGAACGCGTCTGCTGTGCGTGCGTCGGCGCCACAACGAGCGCTGCCAACGATAGCGCGCCGACAGACACAGTCAGGAAACAACTTGGCATCGATCGATCCTCCGGTAAAAACTCAGACTACCGCACACGACAATGACAGTGCAATGGACCGATCGAGGACGAAGGCCGTACGTGGCTTGTGGGTCAGGCCTGATGTCGAGTACGTAAGGCCGTGTGATGTGCGAATGCAGGAACTGTCCTCAAGATACTACGTGCCGAGGTAAGGTTGCCCACGATTGGCCAGACATCCGGCTTCCTGCTGCACGGAAGCGATGGAAACGTCGACAGGCAACGCGACCTTATCCTTGCGTCGGACCGTCCGTTCGACCAAACCTGCTCATGTTGCTCTGAAAGTGGTAGCGGATCGTGGTCAATTGGCGGCCTGAACGCGGAGTGATCGTCGACCTGCCCCGCCCCTGTGACAACATGGGCCGATTCTTCGGCGCGGATTCAAATCGCAAACAGATCCGTGAACGTCGGCACGGGCGTGCCAAGCAACTGGCGATGATCCAGGCAGCAGGCCAGGATGCGTCCGCGCTGCTTCGCCGGAAATCTTCGGGCGAGGCGCTGCTCGAACTTCTCGATCAGCAACGGAATGCCTTCCGCGCGCCGCGCCGGATCGCCGATCGGTTGCAGCACTTCGATGAGCGGCGACGACGTACCGTCCTTGAAGATGATCTGTATCGAGTTCGGATTGAGCTTGCGCTGCGGATCGCGATAGGCCTCGGTGTAGGCGAGGTTCTCCTCGAGATTCATGAGCGCGCGCAGCCGGTCGATGCGCGGATCCGCTGCGGCTTCGTCCTCGTAGTCGGATGCCCGGAGTCGCCCGTTCAGCAGCGCCACGGCGACGGCATATTGCAGGCAGTGGTCCCGATCGGCCGCGTTGCGCAGGGGGCCGGTCTTGTCGATGATCACCAAGGTTCGATTGTGGCTGCGCAGTTCGATGCGTGCGATGTCGTCGAAGCGGCCTGCGAGTTCTCGATGCATGTGTATGGCGGCCTCGATGGCCGACTGCGCATGGATGACGACCGGGGCCTGAATCTTGAACAGAACGTTCGTCATCACGCGCGATTCGAACGGAATCGTGTTTCGAAACGCCTCGCCGCCGAAGAAAACCTTGTTGAAGCCCCATTTCGGGTGCGTGAGCACCTGGGGATAGCCTTCTTCACCGGCAACAGCCATGTGCGCGAATCGAATCGACTGCGCCGCTGCGTCGGCCGCTGCCCAGCCCTTGCGCGGCCCGGTGTTCGATCCGTACCGGTGCAAGGCAAGACTCGGTTCAAAGAATGCAAGCGACACGGCATTGGCGATTTCCTCGCGCGTCCCGCCCAGCAGGCCGGTGACGGTGGCCGTCGCTGCGATCTTGAGAAACAGCACATGGTCGATGCCGTGATTGCTGAGGGCGTTCTCCATGCCGAGGACACCCTGGATCTCGTGCGCCTTGACCATGGCTACGAGAACGTCTTGCATGAGCAAGGGCGATGCGCCCGAGGACATCCGCCGGCGGCTCATACTGTCGGTGACCGCGAGAATCGGGCCGAGATCGTCAGAGGGATGGCATGTCTGAGCCGCCGTGTAGGTATCGTTGAAATCGAGCCAGCGCACGAGCGCACCGATATTGAAGGCGGCGCTCGCGGGATCGAGCTGGAAAGTCGTTCCGGGCACGCGTGCGCCGGTGCGAAGAGAGCCGCCGCCGGACGGTGGGCCGAGCAGCTTCGTACAGTCCGGATACTCGAGCGCCTCCAACGCGCAGGCCAGACTGTCGAGCAGGCAATAACGTGCGGTTTCGAGGGCGATGTCCGATTCGATTCGGGCATCCGCGACGTAGGCCGCAATGTTCAGCAGGACGTCGTCGTAGGGCAGCGGTGTGTGGCTCATCGGCGCTCCGACTGCTTGCCCTCGAATCCGGGCTGCTTCACGATCGTCGCCCACTTCGGAATCATTGCGTTGCGTACCTGATCGAAGTCTTCCGGCGTGCCGGCGACCGTATCCATGTCTTCGGCTCGCGTCTGCTTGACGATTTCGGCGCGATTCATCACGTGCTTCAGTTCGGTGGCCATGCGGGCGGTCACGGAGGCAGGGGTGCCCGCCGGCGCCATCACGCCGTACCAGGAGACGAATTCGTACCCCGGCACGCCTGCTTCGGCGATCGTAGGCAAGTCGGGGAGCAAGCGCGAGCGGTTCGTGCTCGTCACGGCGATTGGCCGCAGCCGGTTCGTCCGGATGTGAGGCAGCACGGGTACCAAGGGACTGAACATCATGTCGACCCGTCCGGCGAGAAGATCGACTACGGCTTGACCGCCACCCTTGTAGGCAATGTGCGTGATGTCCGCCTTGGTGGCCGCCTTGAACAACTCTCCGCCGAGGTGCGATCCCGTACCGCTGCCCGACGACGCGAAGTTGAGCACTCCGGGTTTTGCACGCGCGAGGGCGATGACGTCCTTGACCGTGGTTGCCTGGACACCCGGCGCGACGACGAGGATCGAGCGGTATACGACCAGCAGCGAGACGCCGGCAAAATCCTTGACCGGATCGTAGGGCAGGCCGCTCTTGAGCAGCCCCTGGATGGGATGGCTGCTCGATGCGACGAGGATGGTATAGCCGTCGGCAGGTGCCTTGGCGGCGATGTCGGCTGCGACGTTGCCGCCGGCGCCCGGACGATTGTCGACGACGACGGGAACGCCGAGCCGCTCGGAGAAGCCGGGTGCGAACAAGCGCGCGATGGCGTCGTTGCCGCCGCCGGGCGGAAAACCGATCAATAGCCGTATCGGTTTGACGGGGAACTTGCCGTCGGCGGCATTGAGGACGCTCGCGCTGAGCGCGAGCACGATGATGGAAGCTGCCGTGATCGGCATGTGCATGGTTTTCTCCCCCAGGTCAGTTTCAGGCAGCCGTATTGAAAAGCACCTGATCGCCGGCGATCTCGAACCGGGTGCCGAAGC
>JBIKKL010000031.1:0-16596 GCA_044360365.1 Burkholderiales bacterium
CGCCTGAGCTTGAGGGCGAGCGCACCCAACACCAGGACTGCGAGCGCGCCGCCGACCCGCCAGTCGAAAAGGATGTCGAGCAGACCGGGTTCCTTGCGGGGGGAAGGTTGTACCAGCGCCGGTATGGCGGCAGCCGGTGCTGCCTTGGCGGCGGTGTCGATGATTGGGCTGCCGGCTGAAGTGGCCGGCGCGGACGAGGCGGCGCTGCTGGTCGAGGTGGCTGCTGCGGCTGTAGGCGCGGCGTCCGCTGCGCCATGGGGACTGCTCGCGGGCTGGGCGGAGGCCGGTGCGGCCGCCATGGCTTGTTCGAGTTGAAGTTTCAGCAGCTCGGCCTGCTTTTGCAGCAGCGCGAGGCGATCTTCGAGGGCCAGCAGGGCAGCGGCCTGATCGTCGCTGCGGGCCTGCAGCTCGGACAGGCGCCGGGCATTCTCGGACTGCAGCAAGGTGCCGCCCGCCGTAGGTGCCAGGGCGGTATCGGCACCGATCGCCTTGGGTGCGGGGCGCACAGCGCGCGGCGGCGCGGCGACCGCAGGCGGCGGGGGAACCGCAGCGAGATCGGGCGCGAGTTGTGTCTGGCCTTGCATGGCGGGTGCCGACTGCACGGGTGCGGCCTGCCGGCGGGCAGGGCGGGGCACCGGCGCGATGGGCACAGGAGCCACGGTGGCTGCGGGTGCAGCGGGCGTCACGGTGGCAGCGGCGGCCTGGGACGCATTGCGAGAGGTGTCGGGTAGATCGCCCAGCACGACGAAATCTCGGCTTACCGAATTCTGGCAACCGACTTCGAGTCGCAGGCCGACGATGGGACTGTTCACCGCATCGGCGGTTTCAATGATGACGCTGTCCGCGGAGCCGATGCGCACGCGGGTGCGGGGAAGGGGGTCGGCGCCTTCGGGCGCGTTCGGATTCGGGAGCACCCGGACACACCGGGGATCGAGTACGCCGGCGTCGGCACGAACCGGCACCGCAGCGAAGAATCGCTCGCCCAGGCGGGAACGGACCTCGAGTTCGCCGATCATTTGCGCATGAGCTTGCGGCACACCCGGCAGGCAGAACAGCGCAATGCTGGTGGCCGCGGCCAGGGCGTTCAGGCGCATGCCTGGCGGGATCTGGGTGGCGCAGCGCCCGGGTGCCGCAGACAGAGGGGGCGAGGGCTTCTTCACGTGGTGTTTTTCCATGGTGCGCTAGGCCTGAGTGAGGGCGAGTCAGCGTGCGGCGCTCAGACCGGCGACCCATTGACTTAACGTCAAAAAACACCGCGTCTTCAGGGCGGCAGGTCGTGATCGATCCGAACGTGGGGCGCTCGTGCGCTACGAAGTGTCTCGGGAATGATACGTCCGTAGCAGAAGGTATGCCAGCCGAGTGAATGAGTTCTCAAGGCCTGTGGGGGATGTCCGATACAGATTCACCACACTCACCGCGCCCCGTCGGAGATTCGACTGATGCAAGCAAGCCCACTCTCGTCTTTGCCGAGCGTCACGACGAACCCTGTCGCAGCTCCAGCATCTGCTTCTTCGTCGGCCGGTGGTGTCGGTGCGACCTACGGGATGCCGGGATCCGCGCGCCACGCCATCCTTCGGGCAATCTCCGGCGAAGTTCTCGGGGCGCTCGGGCAGGAAGGGGGTGCCCAGCATGCACGGGGCCCCCACCGTCACGGCCACATCGACGGACGCGATCACGGCGGCGCCGGCGCAGTCGCCCGCACGCTGAAGTCGGCCCTGGCCCAGGGCGGGGATTCGCAAGCGCTGCTGGCAAAGGTGCAGACGGGACTCGACGCCGCCCAGAACCGGCTCGCCGAACAAGGTTTCGATCCGGCCCAGGTGGCGGCTGCCGCATCGCAGTTCACGTCGCGAGTGGCGAATCTGCTGGAAGGTTCCGGATCCGCCGGCGATGTCCCCGCCGTCTCCGACACCACCACCGCACTGAGCGCCAGCGTCCAGATTGCTCGCAAGGAACGCGGGTCCCTTACGTTGACGACCCAGGATGGCGACGTGCTGCGCATCCGCTTTCGCAACAGCGAGCGACAAAGCCTCGAGTTCTCCAGCCTGGAATCCGCAGGCGCGCAGGCGACCAGCGTGTCGCTGTCCTCCCGGGAGCGCAGCCGGACCCGGGTCGAGGTCGACGGCTCACTCGATGCGGGCGAGTTGAAGGCGATCCAGGACTTCATCGGCAAGGTCGATGCGCTGGCGAACGAGTTCTTCGATGGCGACGTCGAGGCGGCTGTTGCCGCTGCGGCAGTGCTTGATTACGACGTGGAAGAGATCGCCGGGTTCTCGCTAAAGCTCAGCGTGAGCGAGCGCGTTCAGGCCAGTGCGGTGCAGCGGACGACGACGGGAACGGCAACGCCACTGCCACAGCCGGTACCTGCGGCCGCTGAAGTGCCGACCCCGGCCTCACGGGAAACGGTGTCCGAAGTCCCGGTTGCGGCCTTGCCCGCATCGCCCGAAAGGAATGCTGCAGTTCCGGCGACGCAGACGACGACGGACCCCTTGCAGTCACTTCAGGACTTCATGCGCAAAGCGTTCCAGATTGCGGATGCTCCGCTGAGCGTGAGCGGATACAGGCTCGCGTGGTCGGCGAAGCTGCAACTGGTGGCGGAAGCGGTGTCGGTCGCGGCCCCCCGAGGGGAGACGGGGTCCGGTGCAAACGAAATTGCGAAACTGCTGGACCGGGCTGCGGGTGCAGCCGGGGCAGGCGTGGCACCCGAACAAAAACTGGCGGAGGCCGCCTGACGGCCGACCTCCGCGCAGAGGTTGCGAAAGACGCGGGGTTTACTTGTCTTCGCAGAACTTCGTGACCGGCACGGGCTCCTTGGCGCCCTTGCCTTCCCAGAACATCAGCTTCTGGTCCATGCCCTTGGAGACGAGGTAGCTCATCACCGATTTGGCACGCTCTTCGGCGAGACTCGCGTTCGCGCTCTCGGCTTCGAAGCGGTCGACGTGGCCGGCAATGACAATGGCACCGACACTCATCTTGCGCTTGGCGACTTGACCGAGCAGATCGTCGAGATCGGTCTTGCCGGCGTCCTTCAATACAGCGCTACCTACGTCGAAAGCCGAATTGCCTTGTGCCATCGCATTGAGTTGCAACGGTACGGGGGTCGGCTTCTTGGGCTTGGCTTCCGGCTTGGCCTCAGGCTTGGCTTCCGGCTTGGCCTCGGGTGCAGCTTCGGGCTTCTTCTTCGGGGGCGGGGGCATCACGGTGCCGACGACTTCGACCACGACGCGACGGTTGGGCTGCAGGCAATCACTGAGTTCCTGTGACGGACCGGTGGCACAGCCTCCCAGGAGTGCCGCGGCGACAGCGCCGGCGATTACGAGTTTGTGCATTTGTATTTCCTCCGAACTGTTCGATGTGTCGATGCTTGTGCTGCCGGCGTGCGACCGATGATTGCGCTTGTGGGGCGGCGGCGCGTGAATCGGGTCATCCGGATCGCCGGTCGGACATGCACGAGCAGTCCGCTTGCGACATCGGGGAGTCTAATGCATGACAGCCCGACTCACGCGCTAGTTATCCAATATGTGGACAGCAAGTTTTGCTTGGTACGGAAAAGCTCGCGCGATATCCGTACGCAATATGTGCGCATGCCGCGGATATCGCGCGGCCCCCTGCCGCGCGTGCCGGATCACAGACCGCGGATCAAGCGCGTCTGCGGCATGCCGGCGCCGATGTAGACATCCTGCGGACCGGGGCCCCCTGCGACGGCGAGATAGATCTCCTCCGGGGAGCGGGCACGCCATACGTTGTCGGCGTCACCACGGCCGGAATTACGCTCGGTCGTGGCGAAGCTCTCTGCGAAGTGCGATGCGGGAACGCGCGCGTACTGGAACAAGCGCTCCTGGATGTCGCGCTTGGTGAGGCCTGCGTCGGCGAGCGACTGGGCGTGGTTGATGCCGAGCAGCAGCAGCGCGCCGTCACCGCCGCCGTACATCGGGGGCATGTTGGTGGCGATATGACGCAGGATTTCATCCGGCCCCACGCCTTCGCCACCCGAGATGTTGCAGAAGTTCGAGGCCTTGAAGACGGTGACCGTGCTCTGGTCACGGCCGAAACCGCGGTCGACGTGAAAGGGTGTCCACGGATTCTCTTCTTCGTTCTCGCCGCAGATGTACGAATACCGCAGCGGGGAGCCGAGGCTCACCTTCGAGTAGATGCCGGGCAGCGCACCGCCGATGTTGATCATGCACAGGCGGATGGAGCGGCCGATGGTCGAGTTCGCGCGCCAGCCCGGGCCGAGGCAGCCCGTGCCGTAGTTGATCTCGAGCTTCTGCCGCACCGGCCCGTTGATGAGCAGGAAAGGCGTCATCGGGTTGGTCGTGACCTGCATGAACTCCAGCGGGTAGGTCGGATCCGTCATGCCTTCGAGGGCCGCGATGATCACCGGCATGTACTCGGCCTTGCAGCCCGCCATGATGGCGTTGACGGCGATCACTTCGACGGTCGCGCGACCCTTCCGGGGCGGCAGGATGCCGATGAGATCGTCGGCCTTGCGGCCCGACGCAGCGATGAAGCGTTCGAGCGCTTCGGGCGTCGGCGGGATGATGGGCAGGCCATCGGTCCAGCCTTGCTCGTAGGCATGCTCGTACGCCTTCGTCATGAGGTCGCCGACGGTGTCGCCCGACAACAATGTTTGTGCTTGTGTCATGGAGCGCTCCTTATACGGGCGTTGCCGAACGAACCACGCCGGTCGGATGGATCTCCTCGCGGGCGACGTCCTTCATGCGGCGCTGGATTTCTGCGGGCGGCAGCGTGAGCCCGTCGATCACCGTCTGCAGCATGGCTTCGGCACGCTGGCGCAGGGCATCGGGTTCGAGCTGGCGGATGGGGTTCGGCGTCTCGGCGATGACGACGTAGGGACAACCCTGCGTCGAAGACATGCGGCGGCCGAATTTCGAGAACGTGTCGGTGACGACCATGACGGTCGGGACACCGCGTTGTTCGAGAGCGGGTGTGACGTGGCTACACCACGTCGTGCAGGAGCCTCAATCGCCGGTGGCGGTGAGGACGATGTCCGCTCGGCTCGCGAGATCGTCGAGCTTGTTGGCCATCGTGTCGAGCAGCTTGCCGGTACGGATCGGCAGTTCACGCACGGGCTGTTCTTCGATGACGGCCTTCAGTTTGAACTTTTCCTGCAGCAGTTCCGCGACCGCCCGCAGGATTTCGACGGCGGAAGGACGCCAGTTCGGCAACAAGGCGAGTACCTTGCCGTCGAGCGTATCGGGACGCGGGGCAAGGCCCGTGCCCTCGGTCGACTCATCCAGATAAACCGGAATCGGCGACATCATGGTGAGGCTCAAATCAGCCATCGGGTGCTCCTCTCTTAAGGAGCCGTTGATGGTAGGAAGGTGCCGGTCGCGCGTCAATGCATGAACACGCATGTTTTTATGCGTCGAAGGCATACCAGCCGAGCAATCCGAAATTCGGTGCCTGGCACGTGCCAGGCACCGAATTTCGGATTGTGGATACGCTACGGCCAGGGCAGGGGCTTTTTCAGCTTGCCGTAGCTTTCGATCTCGTGCTGGAGTCGGGCAGCGAAGGTCGCTGCATCGCCGTCGCCCGGAAGCATGCCTTCCTGGCCGAGCTGCCAGCGTATGCCTGGGTTCAACAGGGCACGCCGTAGTCCAATCCCCAATTCCGATGTGATTTCTGCCGGCGTGCGAGCCGGTGCAAGGAGTCCTGTCCATTTCGTGGCTTCGAATCCGGACAGTCCGGATTCCGCCGCGGTCGGCACCTGCGGCAAGGCCGTGGAGCGACGCGAACTCGTCACGGCGATGGGGCGCAGCCGGCGTGCACGAACGTGGTCGAGCGCCTCATGGAGATCCAGCATGCCGATGCTGACCTTGCCGCTCAGAAGTTGTCCGATCAGTTCCGCCCGGACCGGATAGCCCTGGCGTTTGAAGTCGATCTTCGCTGCGTTCTGCAGCAGTTCCATTGCGGCGAATGCCGTGCCTCCGGGCGTGATCGCCCCATAGGTCAGCCTGCCCCGGCTCACCCGTGCGAGCGAGAGCAGGCTGGCCATGTCCGCGGCAGGGACGCTCGGATGCGCCGCAAGCACGAACGGACTGATGGCCACGATGCCGATCGGTGCGAAGTCCTTGGTGACGTTGTAGGACGTCTTGACGCGACGAAATGCGGGGGTAGTCAGCGATGCGGGCGTTCCGATGACCAGCGTATAGCCATCCGGGGTAGCACGCGCTGCGATTTCCGTACCGAGGACGCCGGCGGAACCGCTGCGGTTGTCGACCAGGAACGGTTCGCTGAAGTAGGCACCGATGAGCGGGGAGACCAGGCGGGCGACCCGGTCCGAACGGGAGTCCGCGGGCGCCGGGACGATGATGCGCACCGGCTTTTCGGGGTATGACGTTGCGAGCACGAGGGAGGGCATGGCCGCGAGGGCGGCGACCAGCACCAATAAAGTTCCAGCAGCCTGTCGGACTGGATTTTGCGCGCTGCGGTGTGCCCAGAACGAGCACAGGTTAGGCGTTCGGGGCATTCCGATGTCGCGAAGCTTGGCAAGCGGAGCAACGACGCACGCGCTTGTTCTGGGCACGACCCGAAGGGACGGGGCGCTTTTCGCGCAGGGCGTTGTCGGCCGACTTGTCGATATTCTCGATATCGGTCGCGTCGTCATTCCAGCCCTGCATGCAAAGCACTCCCGTCGCAGTCGTGAAAACAAGTCCGACAGGCTGCTAGGCCACGGCAATGCAGACGTCCTTCGTCAACGGCGTTTCGGCGCGCGTGCTCTATGGTCACGCGGATGCGCCCGGCACCCGGATCCCCCCGGGGATTACTAACACGTTGTGCACTTGCACACTATTCGGAAGAAGGACGTACGTCCTCTGCCGCGAGGCGTCACGTTTCATGCAGCCCGTTGAGGGACTCGCGGATTGCCCGTTCGGTTCCGGTCCGCCGCTGGAAGATGCTCTAATGTCGCAGCGAATCCGCTTCGCAAGGCGGAGCGAGCTTCCCGGACGCAATGGAGAATCGAATGAGCGCAGCCCATATCGCAATACTGGACCCCACGGCTCCCATGCCGTCTGCCGAGGCGTCGAAGCCGTGGTCGCTGGACAGCATGGAAGGCAAGGTCGTCGGTTTCGTCGACAACGCCAAGCCGAATTTCAACCACTTGGTCGATGCCCTCTCGGAGGTGCTCGTTTCGCGCTTTGGTGTTGCGAAGGTCGTGAAGACGCGCAAACCCTCGGCGTCGGTCCCCGCGGACAAGCAGGCGCTGGCCAGCATCGTGAGCGAAGCGGATCTGGTGATCACCGGTTCGGGCGATTGAGGCTCCTGCACGTCGTGGAGTGTCCACGACTCCGTTCAGGCAAGAAAGCAGGGCCGCGCCGCAGTGACGGTTTGCTCTACGGCCTTTGAAACATTGGGGCGTGCTCAGGCGCGCGCGTTGGGTGAGCCGGGCCTGCCGCTGCTCATCATTCCGCATCCCTTCGGGACACGGACGCGCGACGAGATCGCGGTCCTCGCCCAAAGCTGCGCCGATCAGTTGGCGCGGCTGGCCGTGCCGGGCGGCGCGGCGCCCGTCGCGGCGAGTCGTTCAGGCAAGGGGGGCGATATGCCGATTCGTTCGGCACGCATCGAAGTGCCGGACGACATCGAAGCCGTGCAGCGTTTGTTCCGCGAGAGGCGATGGAGCGACGGGCTGCCGGTCATTCCCCCGACCGTGCAGCGGGTAGAGGCGATGCTTGCGCGTCATTCGCTGTCTGCCGAGACGTTGGTCGCGAAGGTCGCGCCGGGATTCGGTGCGGCTACGATGGAAGCCATCGCCGTGAACGCGGTGGCTGCCGGGTGCGATCCCGAACTGATGCCGCTCGTCGTTGCGGCCATCCGCGGCGCCACCGACGAGCGCTTCAATCTCCAGGGCATCCAGGCCACGACGAATTCCGTTGCGGTATGGGTGATCGTCAACGGTCCGGGTGCAACCCAACTCGGATTCAACGCAGGCATCAACTGTCTCGGGCAAGGTTCGTGGGCCAACGCAACCCTGGGTCGGGCCGTGCATCTGGTCATGCAGAACGTGGGCGCTGCGTTGCCTGGCGAGATGGATCGTGCGACCCATGGCCAACCCGGCAAAGTGACGTTCTGCTGCGCAGAGAACGAAGCGCAGAGCCCATGGGCGCCGCTGCACGTCGAACGGGGCTTTCGACCCGAGGCAACGACCATCACCGTGGTCGGGGCCGAAGGCACGATGAACATGAATACGCATGCGAAGAAGCCGGATCAGTTGTTGCAGGTCATGGCCGAGACCATGATTCACCCGCCGAGCAACGAGTACACCCACGGCGGCGAGCCCTGGATCATTTTGAGCCCGGAACATGCCGAGATCCTGCACAAGGCCGGCATGTCGAAGGCAGACGTTAAGCGCGAACTTTGGGAGCGTTCGCGGATGGCGGCGAAGCACTTGTCCGACGGCGAAATGCTGCGTGCGCTTGCCTCGCGCAGGCAGGAGTTCGGCGGCGAGATCACCCCCGAGACGATGTTGACCATTTCGCACGCGCCCGACGACATCGGCATACTCGTCGCCGGCGGGCCGGGGACGCATTCGGTCTACGTGCCGTGCTTCGGCAATTCGCGCGCGATCACGATCGAAGTACAGCGCAGCTGACTCAGCTCGATAGTCGGCGCGGAGGGGATCCGCGCCGGCGCCTGATCCCGGCGCCGACGAACGTCAGTCTTCCTTCGCGCCGGAACTCTTCACCACCGTACCCCACTTCGCGGTCTCGCGTGCAAGGAATTCGCCAAAGGCCTGCGGTGTCGGCGAGGGTTTGGGCTCCGCCGTGGCGTTCGCAAGAACATCGCGTACATCGGGAAGCGCGATGACGGCCGTGAAGTCCTTGTGCAGTTTGGCCAGGATGGCGGGCGGCAGTCTCGCCGGGCCGAGCAACCCGTACCACACACCCGCTTCGTAACCCGGCAGACCGCTTTCGGCGACGGTTGGCACTTCCGGTAGTTGCGCGTTACGTTTTGCGGTTGTCACAGCGACTGCGTTGAGGCGCCCGGCCCGGATGTGCGGCAGCGATGTGGTCGAGCCAAAGGTCAACTGGATTCGTGCGGCCAGCAAATCGATGACCACTGCCGCGCCGCCCTTGAACGGCACATGCACCATGTCGACCTTCGCCATCGACTTGAAGAGCTCGCCCGCCAGATGCTGCGACGACCCGACGCCAGCCGAGCCATAGGCGAGACTGCCGGGCTTGGCTCGGGCGATCGAGATCAGATCCTGCACCGAGCGCGCCGCGACCTTGGGATGGATCGTGAGGATGTTCGGGTTCTCGACCAGCTGCGTGATGGGGGTGAAGTCCTTGCTCGAATCGTAGGGCAGTGACTTCCTCAGGCTGGGATTGATGGCGTGTGCCGGGCTCACGATGACGAGCGTATAGCCGTCCCCGGCGGCCTTGGCGGTGATCTCCGTACCGACCACTCCGCCTGCGCCGGATCTCGGATCGACCACGAGCTGCTTGCCCCACATTTCGCTCAGCTTCGGTGCGATCAATCGGCTCACCGTATCCGGCATGCCGCCGGGTGCACCGAACGACAGGACGAGGCGCACCGGTCGCTCCGGAAATGTTTGGGACCAGACCAGCGCGGGCAGGCACGACAATGCGACCGCCAACAGGCATGCGAGCCGATGGGTGCGACGGCTGCCCGAGCGGCAGACACGGTTGACTCGATACATGATCTCCTCCTGGGTCGATTGGAAACCGCCCTCCGACCAGTTTATTCGGTCGGCAATCGGTGCGCACGAAATTGATCGCGCAGCTTCACCTTGTTGAGTTTGCCCGTGGCCGTGTGTGGGAGTTCCGCCACGATCTGTACGTCATCCGGCAGCCACCAGGTTGCGACCTTGTCGTGCATGAACGCGAGGATGTCCTGGGATCGGGGCGTGCGGCCTGCCTTGGGCACGACGACGAGCAGCGGCCGTTCGCCCCACTTCGAATGCGCGATGCCGATCACGGCAGCCTCGGCGACATCGGGATGGCCGACTGCGAGATTCTCCAGTTCGATGGACGAGATCCATTCGCCACCCGACTTGATCACGTCCTTGGACCGGTCCGTGATCTGCATGTAGCCGTTCGCGTCGATCGTCGCGACGTCGCCGGTGTCGAAATAGCCTTCGGCGTCGAGGATCGGTTCGTCGCTGCGGAAATACGCTCGCGCCACCGCGGCCCCGGCGACTTTGAGTCGGCCGAAGCTGCGACCATCCCAGGGCAGGTGCCGGCCTTCGTCGTCCGTGATCTTCATCTCGACGGTGAAGGGGGAGAATCCCTGCTTGCACTTCACGTCGATCAGCGCGGCACCTGTGGGTGCGCCGAGGGCCGGTTTGAGCGAACCGATCGTGCCGACGGGGCTCATCTCGGTCATGCCCCAGGCGTGGAACACTTCGATGCCGTAGGCTTCGAACTTCTCGATCATCGACCGGGGAGCGGCCGCGCCGCCGACGATGAGTCGACGCAGCGTGCTCAGACGTCGATTCTCGCTTTCCATGTACTGCAGGAGCATCGCCCAGACAGTCGGTACGCCGGCCGTGCACGTGACCTGTTCTGCTTCCATCAGTTCGTACACCGACGCCCCATCGAGCCTGGCGCCCGGCATCACAAGCTTGGCGCCGGTCATCGGTGCCGAGAACGCGATCGACCAGGAGTTGGCGTGGAAGAGCGGCACTACGGGAAGTATGCAGGTGCGCGATGAAAGCCCCAGTGCATCCGGCGCAGCGAGCGCCATCGAGTGGAGCACGTTGGAGCGATGCGAGTAGAGCACGCCCTTGGGGTGCCCCGTGGTCCCCGAGGTGTAGCACAGTCCGGCGGCGGCACGCTCGTCGACATCGCACCAACGATGATCACCGTCGACGGACGCGATCCAGTCCTCGTAGGCGATGGCATTGCGCAGCGTCGTGGCGGGCATGTGATCGGCATCGGTCAGCACGATGTAGCGTTCTACCGTGGGCAGTTTCGCTGCGAGCGCTTCGAGCAGCGGCACGAACGTGAGGTCGACCAGCACCAGCCGGTCTTCGGCGTGATTGATGATCCAGGCGATCTGCTCCGGGAAGAGCCGCGGATTGACGGTGTGATAGATCGCTCCTGCGCCGGTGATGCCGTACCAGGCTTCGAGATGGCGGGCGGTGTTCCAGGCGAGCGTCGCGATGCGGTCGCCGGCCCGGATGCCATCGCGTTCGAGCCGCTGGGCGACTTGAAGGGCGCGCCCCCGGATCGATGCGTAATCGGTACGAACGACGGGCCCTTCCACCGAGCGCGTGACGACCTCGCGCGATCCGTGCTGGCATGCGGCGTAATCTATGATTTTCGAAATGACGAGCGGCCAATCCTGCATCAATCCGAGCATGGACTCCTCCTGGTCGACGTAGCATGGGCGGTGCGGTTCGCGCCCGATGTCATCCGCGCAAGATAGCGCGGATTGGTACGGTCGTGAGCATGCCATGCGCGGTAGTTGCAAGGTGAGGCGAATTCCAGAGGATGGTGTAGGATTCGCGCGCCGCCTCGCGGGGTTCGGATGTTCCTTGTCCGATGTTCCGCCCGAGGACGACATTTGACGACAGAGAAAGGGTTGTCGCGATGAACGAGGAAAGGGCAGAGATTCCTTGCGAATTGTGTGGTGGTCGATCGGTGACGGTGATTGCGGATCGAAGCCGCAGCGGGGCCGCATTGCGTACGGTCGCTTGCTGCGGTTGCGGTCTGGTCTGGTCCGATCCTCGGCCCCACGAAGTGCGCAGTTTCTACGAAGAGTCGTATCGGCTCGCGTACAAGGGCACCTTCGAGCCCAAGCCCAAGCATGTATTGCGTGCAGGCGAGGCGGCGCTTGCGCGATTTCGGACGATCGAGCCGTGGCTGGCCGGACGCGTGCGCGTACTCGACGTCGGCAGCGGCGGTGGCGAGTTTTCGTACCTCTTGCAGTCACGCGGACACGAGGTGCGCGGCGTCGAGCCCAACCGCGGTTATGCAGGCTACGCCAAGGCGCAGTACGGGCTTGACGTAGCGGTCGGGTTCATCGATGACGTCGAGCTCGAATCCGAGTCGTACGATCTCATCACGATTTGGCATGTGCTCGAACACACCGAGCATCCCGGGGCTGTGTTGCGCAAACTCCAGGCGGCCTTGAAATCCGGCGGAGTCCTGGTCGTCGAGGTGCCGAACGTCGAAGCGACGTGTCAGGCGCCATCGAGCACGTTCCACGAGGCGCACCTGTACAACTTCAACCGATGTTCCCTGGCGGGATTGGCAGAAAAGTCCGGGCTGGCGTCGATCGGGATGCAGTCATCGTCCGACGGGGGCAATCTCATCGCCTTCTTTCGTCCACTGCAGCCGCAACTCGAGCGTGCCCGAGATGGTTGGACGTTGCCGGGAAACCACGATCGCGTCGCAGGCATGGTCGCTGCCCATCGGCGATCGGCGCACTGGCTATCGGCAAGGTCCGTCGGCCGGCTTGGTGCTCGTCTGGGTCGTATGGCAAGAGAATGGGTTCAATCCAGGCGCTCGATGACGGGCAAGCAGAGGCTCGATGCGCTGTATGCGAACACGCGCGAAACGGCGATACAGCCGGCCGTTGCCGGGCGCCGTCCGACATGGGTGTATGTCGTCGTCGCATATGTCGTTGCCGTCGCACTCGAGTGGGCATTGCTCGACGTGTCGATGCTGGGACAAGGATGGAGCGAGTGGCAGGCCATCGGGGTGTATCTCGCGCTGCAGACGGTCGCGGTGGCGGGTATCGCCTGCGTTACGCGCTGGCCGAGCACGATGAAGCAGTACGCCCGCTTTCTGGCTTGGGCTGCGCCGCTGTTTGCGTTGCCTGCGTATTGTTAGTCGCAGCCGCGGTAGCATTCCAGGGCACACGACGGGATCCGATGGCCGAGACCCGTATACGCCAGCCGCGCTGGGTACCTGACGCTCAAGGTTTCAGCGCGCGATAGAGGAACGGCAGGCTCACGTCCATGCGGTAATCGATGTCCGAGTGATTGTCGTCGAACTCTTCGTAGGTGTGAGCGATGCCCGCCTCGGCGAGTTGCTTCGAGAGGATCCGCGTGCCGTAGTGAATGTGATACTGATCGCGCCAGCCGCAGTCGATGTAGATGCCGCGCATCGTCGCGAGCGAGCGCCGATGACGTCGCACCAGGTTGATCGGGTCGTTCGCCTGCCAGCGCCGCCAGCGCTCGGCGATCAATTCTCCGCTTTCGAGGTTGAACGGGACGCGAAAACCGTTCGGCGCCTTCGGATCGGGATCATAGGTGGCCGCCATGCACAGGTTCATGATGCAGTGGCCTTCGCTGTGGCTCATCTTTTCCCGGTTCCAGACCTGCTTCAGAAACGCGGCAATGCGCCCGTCGTCGAGGCCTTGCGCGAGACCGGCTTGCGCGGCTTCCTTCGCAGCATCGTAAGGGCCAGGTCTGCGCTTCTTGGCTCGATGCTTGGATAGTTCGTTCAGGGTGTTCGGCCAATCGTGCCAGTACACGAAGTCGAAGTAGGCGTCGCCGGAGTGGTTTGCCACCGCCCCCCAGTACTTGCTGTACTTCATTGCATGAACGATCGAGCCGTAGCCTCCCGAGGACTTGCCGAAGCAGCCGCGGTGGTCGCGGCTCGCCAGCGTTCGGAACTCGCGGTCGACGCAGGGAATGATTTCTCGCGTGAGGTAATCGGCGTAGTTGCCGATGGCCGACGAATTGACGTACTGATTGCCGCCGAGGGCGGTGAAGCAGTCGGGGAAGACGAAGATCGTCGGTCCCATCTTGCGTTCGTGGATCAGGCGCGCCGCCCGCTCGGGGACGTTGTCGCCGAATGGCTTCCATGCGGTATGCGACAGACCGGAGCCCGTGAATCCCACGAGATCGTAGAGCACGGGGAAGCGTTGCTTGCTGCCGGGCGTGTCGTACTGGGGCGGAAGCCAGACGGCGAGTTTGCGCACATGCGGATCGCCCAGCGGATTGTTGCGTAACAGCGTCGAGTCGTGTTCGAGGAGGACGAGTCTGCCTTGGGCAGCGGGGGAGCGCTTGAGAGCCATGGGTCGGGCATGCTTTCGTGGGTCAGAGACCGATTTTGGCATGCTCGCGGCGTATTCCCCATAGCAGCGGCGAGTTGCCTCGCCGAATCCGTGCTCCAGGAACCCGAATTGGAACTGGGGTTTGCCTCAGGCGACGCGACGCTGGGCCGCAGGCAACATCACCGACCACGCGCGCAGTTGGCGAACGTGCCCGATCTCGACCGAGTGCGCTTGCTCGAAACGGTGCGCAAGATCGGCGAGGCCGCACGCATGCGCGGTGGCGACGAGCCGCTGCCACCCTGCTTCGTCGGTGAGTTCCACGTCGAGGAGTGCGTCGAGTGCTTCCGCAGCATTCATGATGCCGGCTCTCGGGACAGGCGCATCGAGGGCCGCCTCTTCCCCCTGGGATTCGCGGTTCAAGTCGGTGACGGGATCCACGCCGATCCACACCAGGGATTCGCAGAGCAACTCGAAGTTGGCGGCTTCTTCGGTGCGAAAGCGCAGCAGCGTGGTGCGATTGAGCGCTCCGCGCTGCGAGCGCATTTCGGTTTCCGATCCGGCGTCGAGCTTGGCGAGCAAGGCTTCGTACAGTCTCGTGCTTGCGCGCTGGAAGGCGAGGCGCGCCCGAATTTGGCGCAGCAGGGAGGCCGGTGCGGTCGCATTCGGTGCGGCGAGGGGCGACATCGATGTCGACAGGCCAGGACGGTTTTCGCTCCTGGCGGCCGAGGCTGCCGTGCCAGACATGGCGTCATTTTGGGTCGAAGCGTGGTTTCGATTCGTCGGTTTCGGGTTGAAATCGATTGCACCATGCGGCATGAGACGGCGTGATGCTGAACGGCGACGCCGTTGCTGAGATTCCGAGCTGTCTTGTGGCATTTCCCATTCCGTGAGGCGGATGCGCGAGGGCGGGAGGACCCTGCGGGGTCCACGCGTCCTGAGCAGGTTCGATTCATTCTGCGGTTCCCTGACCGCTCCACGTCTGCCCATTGCAAGAGCCATGCCCTCCCCCAGCCCTCAACCCTGGGTTGCAACCCAGGGTTGGACCCAGGGTTACAACCCAGGGTTGGGAATGAGGTGCTGCAGCGGGCGTACCTCGATCTTGCCGCCGGCGGGTAGGGTCGGGATGCGGGCGGCGAGTGCTAGCGCCTCGTCGCGGTCGGCGCAATCGAGAATGTGGTAGCCACCGAGTTGTTCCTTGGTCTCCGCAAAGGGGCCATCCGTGACCGTGGGCTTGCCGTTGGCTGACGTGACACACGCGGCGCTCGCCGTATCCGCAAGCTTGCCGCCGCCGAGGTATTTTCCTTGGGACATCGCCTTGTCGATCCATTCCCCGTAGGCATGCATCACTTCGTCCCGCCGCCCCTGTGGCAGGTCGTTCCATCGTTGTTCGTCGAAACAGCACATCAGAAGAAAGTGCATCGGTAGCTCCCAAAAAAGTCGATGGACGTCGGGCCTTGCCCGACGCCGCATGCTCCTTGCCCGATCGGCGAACCCGCGGCAACGCCGATTCAGCCGAAGCGAACCGCGTAGATCGGCGGCAGATGCGCGCTGATGCACTGCCAGCGCTCGCCGCGATCCTCCGACAGCCACAGACCGCCCGTGGTCGAGCCCAGGATCAGCCGCTTGCCGCTCGCGTCGACGTCCAAACCATGCCGATAGACGAGATCGTACGAAAGCTCGGGCAGACCTTCGCGCAGCACGTCGAACGTGCGCCCGCCGTCGCGCGTCCGGGTAACGGCGAGCTTGCCGTCGACCGGGATGCGGTGTTCGTCCTTCACGGCGGGCACGAACCAGGCGGTTTGCGCATCGTTCGGATCGACGACCACAGCGAAGCCGAAGGCGGACAACGCCGTCGCGCGGATTTCCTGCCAGGTTGCCGCGTCGTCCGTGGACCGGTAGACGCCGTTGTGATGCTGTACCCAGAAGCTGTCAGGTCGTGCTGCACAGCATACGAGCCGATGCACATCCTGGCTGACTTCGTCGCCGCGTTTCTCCGGCGGCATGTAATGCGCTTGCATGCCGCTCGCGCAGATCTCCCATGTCTCGCCGCGGTCGCGCGTGCGCCATACCCCGCCGGTGGAGACCGCGAGCGTGACGTGCCGGCTGTCGCGCGGATCGACGCAGATGGAGTGGATGCCCGGCGCATCGTAGCCGCCTCCGCCCCATTCGGTACGCAGAGGATCCTGCCACAGTGAATCGATCAGCTGCCAGTGCTCGCCGCGATCGGTGGAGCGGAAGAGTCCGCCCGGCAACGTCCCGGCCCAGAGGGTACCGGGTTCGTCGTTACCGCCGGCTTCCAGTACCCAGATCTGATCCAGCTTCCACGCCGGCCCGGGCGCCCCCTCCGGCTGAGGCGGGTATGTGGGGACGCCCAGTTCAACCCATGACGTGCCCCCATCGTCGGAACGGCGCATCTTGACGCCGAAGTGGCCGAGATTGAGCGCGGCATACAGGGCGCCGTCACGGCTGTCGGCGAGGATGTGCGAGACGGGGTCGCCCAGAAACGCCGGCGCCGACAGGGCCCAGCTGGATGTACCGCGGGTCAACGTAAACAGTCCCTTGCGGGTGGCGACGAACGCTCGATCGGTCATGATGCCTCCA
>JBIKKL010000409.1:0-4860 GCA_044360365.1 Burkholderiales bacterium
GGCCTCGTTGCCGTTCTGCCCCCGCAGACCCGACGCGGACTGGTTCTGATCGATCCCTCCTACGAGGAGAAATCCGACTATGTGCGGGTCGTCGCCGTATTGAAGGAGGCACTCAAGCGATTCGCCACCGGCATCTACATGGTCTGGTATCCGTTGCTGCAACGGCCCGAAGCGCGCGGCTTCGCAGAATCGCTCGAGCGCATGGCCCAGGCGCAAGGCATCGACTGGCTGAACGCCTCGTTATGCGTGCACGCCCCTACGCCCGACGGTTTCGGCATGCACGGCAGCGGGATATTCGTCCTCAATCCGCCATGGACGCTGCCTGAAGCGCTGCGGCCGGCCCTCGAGCTTCTGTTGGCTGCGCTCGGGCGAGACGCCGGACGCGGGAGCAGTATCAGCTTTCGTATTGCCTGAGCATCCAGCGCGTGCAGCCGAGCACGTAGAACGTCGTCAGCGCGCGGACCTCGCGCGGGACGCCACTACGAGCATGGTCAATGCACCGAACGCGAAGAGCCACGCCGACTGCGGTTCGGGAACGGGTGCTACATAGCTCGCGCCGCTCAGCGACGCAAACGTTCCGGTCGGGGTCAATACATCGATATAGATGCCCGCCGTGTTCGATGCATTGGCAAGCGCCAGTCCATCGGCGTTGTAGCCGCCGGGCAGGGGCGGACACGAAAAGATAGTGCACTCCCGCCCAGCCCGCATCTCCGTAACCGCACTGAGGACACCCTGGATCTGAACGCTCCAACCCGGGCGAAAGCCGATCGTCGTGCTCACCGAGCCGGCTTGATTCAGCGATGCGATGTGATAGATATCGGGACGGTGGTCGTCATCGATATAGAGATTCGCCGTAATCAGCGCCTTCCCGTACCCTAGGGAGTCGATCGAAGCCGCGCCCGAAAGGGCCAGTGTGAACTGCAGGACGACGAAGCCCGCTTCGTTGCCGCGACCGCCGATCGTCAGGACGTCGTGGAACTCGGTCGTGATCGACGCGCTCGCGGACGCGCGATAGGCATTATCGGTCTGCAGGGTGCTTCCCGACGAAGACGTATAAATATGGCGCATTGGATCGGACTTCGCGCTCGAAAATGAGGCGGCATGGAGGGTTCCGATGCTTGCCGCTCCCTCCGCGCTCGCCCGGGACTGCTGATAGAAGCTGTGGACATTCGTGCTTGAGGCGTCGACCAGGACGTCAACCTGCCCTCGCGATTCGATGCTGTTGCCGCAGCCACTTGTCCATCTGCGAGCGTTATCCGCGAGTTCGTTCGGCGTACCACCGTGAGCCATCGTGTAGCCCTCGGAATAGCAACTCGTCCCTGCCGCCACCGGGATTGCCCAGGCACTCGCGCAGGTCCACATCCCTGCTGCTAGAAGCGCGGCGCCGAGGCCGCGCACGACCGGTTTTCGCAATCGCCGAAGGCGCTGGGCCAGCGCAACCATTCGCAAATCGCCAAGCTTCTCCACTGCAGTCATCGTGGTCTCCGCGAACTCAAAAAACCACTAGATCACGTCCGGAGACCCTTCGTGTTGACGACGATCAAGGATCGCGCCCTGCGAGCGGCCTACCCTCGTACATCCATGATCTGCCTGAGCACGGGTCGCAAGTGTTCCAGGAATCGTTGCGGATCCTCACTCATCGGGAAGTGGCCCAACCCTTCCATGATCGTCGCCTGCGTGCCGGTGATGCGGCGAGCAAGATCCCGCGTGTCGTCCGGACTGCAGGAATAGTCGTACTCCCCCGAGAGCAGATAGAGCGGGCAACGCTGCGTATCGATTTCGCCTACACGGGATCGAATGTCGCCGTCCCTGGTGTAGAAGAAGAGGTCACCCTTGAACACGCCGGGCCCGCCCTGCATGTAATGCCAGAGCGTTTCCCAACGGTCGGCTTCGGGGCTCCCCGGCCCCACCAGGCCCGAAACGATGCCAGCGCACACTTCGCCGCCGTGCACGTCCGGCCGGTGCAACCACTCGAGGTCGTAGTAGGGATCGACATGCGCGCCGGCCTGCAGACCGATCAACGCGCGAAAACGCGCAGGATGTTCGAGCGCGAGGTGCAGCACGATGCGACCGCCAATGGAGCAGCCCATGACGACCGGACGATCGAGTTCGAGCGCATCGCATACGCCGAGTATCATGTCGACATAGTCGTTCGACGTCAGTCGATAGTCCTGCTCATGCCAGCCCGCGGGCGGGGACGACTTGCCGTGCCAGGGCATGTCGAACGCGATGACCCGGTAGCGTTCGAGCACGGACGGATCGTTCATGACGCCTCGATACTGTCGCGTGTCCGCGCCGGCGGTGTGAAGACACAGCAGCGGAATCCCGTCGCCGGCCTCCTCGACGTAAATGCGATGCGGCTTGCCGAGAAGATCGAGGTGCATGTACCGGGCAGTGATCGGTTCGAATCGAGCCGCCATCATGCGCCCTCCGCAGATCGCAGGCTCGCCAGGACCTCCTTGAAGTACAGCAGGTTGGCCATGAACGGATGCAGGTCGCCCTCGACCCGGAGCACGCGCCGCTTGAGCATCGCGAACAGGTCATGCGAACCCGGTCGTGGCCTCGCCTCCCAGAACCGATCCCATTCTTCCCGCGGCGCGCGCAGGGCGAACGTCCAGGCGGGCATCACGAACGGTCCGCGCTTGACCGAAACGATGCGTCCGGCGCAGATGTCGATCAGCCAGTGCTCGTCCGTCAGGTCGATCAATAGTCGCACAGCGACGTAGCGGCCGCGATGGACCAGCCGCTCGTTGCCATTGACCCGCGCTGCGAGAGCTTCCATGAGATCCTCCTCCGCGAATGATCATAAGATAGCCGATTGTCGAAACCTCGAAGGAGCCCATGCATGACGACGCGAGCATCGTTGCGAGCCCAGGGCGAAGCCATGCGCCTGCAACTCTTCGGCACGCAGGCGCAGCAGGTGCCGGCCGGCTTGTCGGCACCCGGCTTCCTCGACTTCCTCGCGGAAACCGAGTTCGGCATCGTCTGGTGCCGGCCCGGACTCGCACTTCCCGAGCGCATGTTGTGCACACTGGCGACGCTCGCCTCGGTGCAACGGCCCACGGCACTCACTCGCTACGTGGGTGCGGCGCTGAACATCGGTCTCGATCCACGGGCGATCCAGGAAGCGCTGATCCAGATCGGCATCTATGCCGGCTTCACGGCTTCGGAAGAAGCGCTCGCGATCGCCGACCAGGTCTTCGCGGCCCGGGGGACGCGCGTACCGGCGCCGGAATCCAGGGACGACGCACTCGACACGCTCACCGAGCGTGGCACGATGCTGATGCGTCAGCTGCATCGCGATGCCGGCGACAAGGGCTATGCCTCGCCCGGCAACCCGGTGACCGGCGCGCTCTATCCGGTCGCGATCCAGTACGGCTACGGCGAAATATGGTTCCGCCCCGGCCTCACCCATCGGCAGCGTGTCCTCATCTCGGTGGCAAGCTTCACTGCACTGCGGCTCGAAGCCCAGACACGCAAGTTCGGTCAGGCGGCGCTGAATATGGGATGCAACGCCGAGGAAGTGCGCGAGACGGTGATCCAGACCGCGCCGTTCAGCGGCTTCGCGCCGGCGCTCAACGCACTGGCCGTGTTGAGCGACGTGCTCGCGGCTTGAATCGACTGCAGGCAGAACACCCCCGGCGCATCAATCCGGCGCAATCCGCCTCGACCAAGTATTCTAGGGTCCCGTGTCGGAGATTCGTGCCGTAAAAGCGTCGAGAATCGACGCCATACTTTGTCGGAAATCCTCGCCAGGCGTCCAACCTGGCTGTGGTCTCCTTCGCGTCTGGCGCCGATTTCGACACTTTTCCCACGCATGGGATCGATCGTAGCGACTTGCACTTGTGCCACGAATCTCCGGCACAGGACCCTACAAACCCTTCCCCCTGATCACCGGTTGCGATGAACGAACGCTGGGACATCTTCTGCAAGGTCGTCGACAACTACGGCGACATCGGCGTGGCTTGGCGATTGGCGCGCATCCTTGCAGACGAGCACGGCCTCGATGTGCGGCTCTGGGTCGACGATCTCGCCAGCCTCGCCCGCATCTGGCCCGCGGCCTCCGATATCGAACCCATCCAGCGCCTAAGCGGCGTGGAGGTGCACCGCTGGAGCGTACCCTTTCCAGCGTCGGATCCTGCCGACGTGGTCGTCGAGACGTTTCAGTGCGCGCTGCCCGAGTCGTACGTCATCGCGATGGCCGCGAAGGAGAAGCCACCGGTCTGGATCAATCTCGACTACCTGTCGGCGGAGCCCTGGGTCAACGGCTGCCACAAGCTGCCTTCGCCGCATCCGAGGCTGCCGCTGACCAAATACTTCTACTTTCCCGGCTTCGATCGATCGACCGGCGGTCTGCTGCGTGAACACCGGCTCGGGACCCAGCGGGCCTCCTTCCTCGGCAATCGCACCGCACTCACCGAGTTCTGGCATCGGCACGGGCTCGAACTGCCGGCGACGGACGAACTGCGCATCAGCCTCTTCTGCTATCCCACCGCCCCCGTGGCCGAGCTGTACACGATCTGGGCGCGAGGCACCACGCCCATCACGGTGCTCATGCCGGACGGGCCTGCGGCCGATTCGCTCTATCAGCGGCTCGGCATGGACCCCGCCGAACGCGGCTGGATCCAGCACGGCAAGGCTCGCCTCAAGGCCATCCCGTTCACCGATCAGACAGACTACGACCGGCTGCTGTGGGCGTGCGACGTCAACTTCGTGCGCGGCGAGGATTCCTTCGTGCGCGCCCAATGGGCCGTGCGACCGTTCGTATGGAACATCTATCCGCAGGGCGAGAATTCCCACTGGATCAAGATGCACGCGTTTCTCGACAGGTTCGAGGCAGAGCTCGACGAAAGCGCCCGG
>JBIKKL010000410.1:0-4835 GCA_044360365.1 Burkholderiales bacterium
GCGCGAACCGCCGCCTTTACGGTTCTGGTTCTGACGCAGCTGTTCAATTGCTTCAACGCCCGCTCGGAGTCTGCGTCGGCGTTTCGCGCGGCGTTCGCGAACCGCTGGCTGTGGGGCGCGGTGGCGCTATCGGCAGCACTGCAGGCCGCTGTCGTGAATCTGCCTTTTCTCAACCTCGCCTTCAACACCGTACCGCTTTCGGCGAGCCAGTGGTGTGTGTGTGTGGCGATGGCCAGCGGGGTGCTCTGGTTCTGTGAAGGGCGAAAGCTGTTGCGGCGACTCTGGATCCGGCGGGCGCCTGAAGGGTCCGGGCAGTAAGCGGCACAGAACGGGCACAGTCCGAATGGGCGCGGTGGGATGGGCGGAAGCGATGGGAAGGCGAGGCCGGTTCTGCGGATCGTCATCTTGCGGGTAGCTCACTTCCCATGTGAGCGCACCCATCATTGCTGCTTGGCGTAACCGACCCAACCCAGCAGTATCCGGACGAATGTATACGCCAGCCAGACCGGTACCTTGCGCCAGAAAGGCCGCTGTTGCCAGTCGGTCTTGGCCACTTGGATCGTGCGGTCGTTCATTGCCTTGCGTAAACTCTCGCGCAACTCGCCGGAGAAGACCGCGTCGTCGACCACGACGTTGGCTTCTCGTGCCAGCGTCAGGCTGAACGGATCGATGTTGGACGAACCGACCGTGGCCCAGTGGCCGTCGACCACCGCCACCTTGGCGTGCATGAAACCATCGTGGTATTCGTGGATCTCGATGCCGGCGTCGAGCAAGTTTCCGTACAGCGCGCGTGAGGCATAGTGCAGCAGCATGTACTCCACGCGGCCTTGCAACAGCAGTACCACTCGCACACCGCGTCCGGCGGCGCGACCGAGCGCATGCCGGAAACGCATTCCCGGAAGAAAGTAGGCATTGGCAATGATGATTTCTTCGCGCGCCGCATCGATTGCTTCGAGGTAGCCCTCCTCGATGTCGGTCCGGTGGCGAATGTTATCGCGCACCAACAGCGCTGCGCGCTGCGTGCCCTTGGGGGAAGCATCGACTTCAGGGCGTTCTGCAACCCTCCAACGACGCTGCAGGTTGGCGAACGCGACCCAGCGCCACAAGCGTGTGACTTCATACTGAACTGGCGCAAGCAGAGGTCCTTCGATCTGCACCGAGAAGTCGTAACGCGGTGGAATCTGCCCTGGCGTGTTGTTGTCGTCGATCACATTGATGCCCCCCACGAAGGCAGTGCATCCATCCACCACGGCGATCTTGCGGTGCATGCGCCGCAGTCGGTGCCGGCGCAGCGTCAGCGGGGAGATCTTGCGTCGATATATCAGCACGACGACGTGCGCATCGAGCATCCTCTGGAGCAACGGCGCGGACATGTTCTTGGCACCGAAGCCGTCCAGAAGCACATGTACCCGCACGCCCCGCTGCGAAGCGCGGCACAGCGCGGTAGCGACGCTGCGTCCGGTCGGGTCGTCCGCAAAGATGTACGTCTCGAGAAATATCTCGGTGCGTGCCTGCTCGATTGAACGCTTCAATGCAGGAAAGTACTCGGCTCCGGATCGCAGCAGTGTCACCCGGTTGCCGTCGAAGTATCGGATCATGGTCCTTGGATGTGTCGATTGCCGGCGAGGGTACGGTGGCCTGCGTCGTGAAGCGAGTGGGTAACCATGGCACCGAGGAGCAATTCGCAAATGCGCAGTGCGTCACGCTCATCGGAACCCATGAACCGGATGTCGCAACCGGGCAACCCAACGCGTCTCGGGCGCAGTGCAATGGGGGCGGCGTTCGCTTTCAACGCTGGCGTTGTTCGGATTCGCCGAATCTCAAGTCGCTGTTGATTTCGAGCATCGTGTGATCACCAGCATCGAACATCGCCAGTTTGGTGTTCATCATACCGGGCGCCAGCGAGATGTGCGCATCCACTTCGATCGGCGAGAACAACACCGGGAACCGGGCCATTGGCCACTTCGTGGCACTCGAACAAGTTCCTCAATCCCGTTGCCGATGGTGCCGCGCTGCCGATCTTGAATTTCAACGGCTACAAGATTGCCAATCCGACGGTGTTCGCTCGCATCGAGACAGAGGAGCAGGAGCAGTCCCTCCGTGGCTGCGGATGGACCCCTTACTTTGTGGAGGGCCACGAGCCCGACGCGATGCATGAGGCCATGGCCATCACACTCGACACGGTGGTGGAAGAGAGCAAGAGAATCCAGCATGACGCACGTGCGAACGGAAACCTGACGCGCCCGCGTTGGCTCATGATCGTTCTCAAGTCGCCCAAGGGCTGGACTGGGCCGAAGGTCGTGGATGGGCTGCTGATCGAAGGCACCTTCCGCGCGCACCAGGTGCTGCTGTCAGACCCGGCCACTCATCCGGAACACCTCACGCTTCTGGAAGACTGGCTGAAAAACTATCGACCGGAGGAACTGTTTTACGCTCGAGGTCGGCTGAAGCCGGAATTGGCCGAACTCGCACCCAGCGGTGAACGGCGCATGGGTGCGAATCCGCACGCGACCGGCGGCATTCTGCTACGCGATCTGGCAATGCCGGATTTGCGGACCTACGCGGTTGATGTATCGTCCCCGGGCACCGAGACCGCGTCGGATACCCATGAACTCGGCGTCTTCCTGCGCGATGTTGTCAAGCTCAACGAGGAGCAACGCAATTTCCGGATCTTCGGTGCGGACGTGACGCTTTCCAACCGCTTGAATGCCGTCTTCGAGGTCACCAATCGACAATGGGAGGCCCGCACGCAGGGCAACGATGAGTTTCTTGCCCGGGATGGCCGAGTCATGGAAATGTTGAGCGAGCATCAGTGCCAAGGTCGGCTCGAAGGTTACCTGCTCACCGGTCGGCACGGCCTCTTCAATAGCTACGAGGCGTTCATCCACATCATCGACTCGATGTTCAACCAGCACGCCAAGTGGTTGAAGGTCACGGCAGATCTACCTTGGCGGCGGAAAATCGCTTCGCTGAATTACCTGCTCGCCTCGCACGTATGGCAGCAGATGCATAATGGCTTTACCCACCAGGATCCCGGGTTCATCGACCACGTGGTCAACAAGAAGGCTGCGGTCGTGCGCGTGTATCTGCCGCCGGATGCCAACTGCCTGCTGTCGGTGACGGACCACTGCCTGCGCACTCGCGATTACGTCAACGTCGTGATTGCAGGCAAGTATCAGGCACCACAGTGGCTCGCGATGGGCGCCGCGATCAAGCACTGCACCGAAGGCATCGGCATCTGGCAATGGGCCAGCTTTGACCCTGACGACACGCCCGAGGTGGTCATGGCCTGTTGCGGCGATGTGCCTACACTTGAGACGCTCGCCGCAGTCTCCATTCTGCGCGACCATTCGCCCGAGTTGAAGATCCGGGTGGTCAACGTCGTCGACTTGATGAAGCTGCAGCCGCCGCTCGAGCACCCGCACGGTCTGAGCGACATGCACTTCGACGGCCTGTTCACACCTGACAAACCGGTGATCTTCGCCTTCCATGGCTACCCGTGGCTGATCCATCGGCTCACCTATCGCCGCACCAACCACGTCAACATCCACGTTCGAGGCTACAAGGAGGAAGGCACCATCTCCACGCCGTTCGACATGACGGTGGTGAACGACCTCGACCGCTTCCATCTCGTGATGGATGTCATCGACCGTGTGCCGCAGACCGGCGAGAAGGGGATCACCCTCAAGCGGATGCTCAGGAACAAGCGGATCGAGCACCGGCAGTACATTGAAAAGCACGGGCAGGACATGCCGGAGATCCGCAACTGGAAGGGGCACCGTACAACGTAGTCGATTGTGTTTCGAGCATCACACTGTTCCCTTGCTTCCAAGCGCGGCGAATCAAGCAGTCGGGTTCTGTACGTTTTCAGGCGCGAGCAAGTGTTGCAGGAATGAAATCGGGGAAGGGCAGCCGAGCGTGTAGGTGTGAGGACTCCGATTCGTAGGTCCTTCCTGCGATCGTTCAGGCCGGCGATCGCCGCTCGGGTTTCGGAGCGCATCGTGTGCCCGACGAGGCCCGGTCCTTCGAGCAGCCGCGACGCCTTGTGTGCACTTCACGCGTGCCAGCGACGTGAACATGATGGTGCGGGCGTAGGGTAATGCCTCGATGGGAAAGGCAGTATCGTGGGAGAGTCGGTGTCGACCCAGGCAGGACAAGTCATGGCTATGGATGCCAAGAGGGGCTGGAACACTCCCCGCGAAACGAAACTCGTGCGCAACCGAGGCTGCCATGGCAGCAGCGGTGTTCGAAACGCGGGCGGGCCAGCCAGGGGCGCAACCCGCGTGTCAACGTCGACGCAGGCGGATTACTCGCCATCGCGGTACAGAGGAAGCGCTGCGACTCACTGTACGCCCGAAAGCGCGTAACCGTCTTCCGCGACCAGGGCTCCCCGTTCCCTATCGGCGGCCGATGACTATGCCGAGTAGAAGCCCGAGACCTGCGGCGATGCCGACGGCGGACCACGGATGGACGCGTACGCAGGTATCTGCCCGATGCGCCGCTTCGCGGCCATGCACGACGGCGCCTTCGCGCGCGCTTACGAACGCGGATTGCACACGGTTACGCGCTGCGGCGATCTTCTCGACCGATTGGTCCGCGGCAGCCCTGATGCTTGACTCGACATCCGTGGCAAGTACTTTTGCGTCGGCCACGAGTTTTTCTGTGGATGTGTTCATTGTCGACTCCTGTCGGTTGATCAGCGTCGGATGACGCGCGATTCGGGTATTGGCGCATGGTAAGGTTTGGCCAAGGCCTCTGACTTCGTTGATTCTCTCGATGACGTGTACTGTCGCTTCAAACAGCTGTTCGCCTCGTCAGGTCAGTCGGGTCTGAGA
>JBIKKL010000411.1:0-4834 GCA_044360365.1 Burkholderiales bacterium
GCTGATCGGCACATCAAGGAAGTGACGGATGACGGAGATGTTCGTCAACGCATGCGGCGTCAGTTGGCCGGTTCGAAATGTCCCACCGCCGGCGAGTGCCATCGGGAGAAGCAGTTGGTCAGCCAGGTGCGGGCCAACGGGTGCACCCACACGGAGGTAGTCACGTACCTCGGCAACGGCGCGGTCGGCAACCTCTTCAGCGCTCACTCCGACCGCACCGATCGACGAAAAGACCTCCGTGACATGCTCACTTTCGACGACCAGCATGACCGCATTGCCTGGGCTGGAGGCGCCGCGGACTTCAACGCCACGCAGTGATTCCGCCGGCCACCCGAGCCGCTCCTGAACCTTGGCGATCTCCCGATCGACGATGTGCCGCGGCAGGTTCGCGTGGATCGCGATTCCAGACACTGACCGCGTCTCGCCGCGGGAAGTGACGTCCACCCGTACGAGCGGCGCCGGCGCAATGTCGATGACGACTCTTCCGCCTCCCGCTGGGTAGAAGCCAAATCGTTCCAATCGCGCGGCAACGGTAGGCCCCATGCGCTGAATCATCGGCAGGAATGCACGTTCGATGAAGTCGAACGGCGGGGCCATGCCATTGTGAGTTCCACCTTCGATGATCACGCGCGACGGCGCGGAGGCCATCATCAATGGTGGGAGCACGGTCTGGAGTACCAGCATCGTGCTGCCAGCCGTACCGATCGTGAAGGCGAACTCGCCTGGGCGGACCTCGCCGGGTGCGAAGACGAGTTCTCGCGAGCCGATCTCGGCGCCTTCAACCCGAGCGGTCGAAATCTCGGCCGCGGCCTTCACCGCCGCGAGGTGCTGCCGCATGAGTCCTGGCTTTGCCCGCGAGGCCCGGATATTCGTGATGCGCACGGGTCTACGGGAGACGATGGAGAGAGCGAGTGCCGTGCGAAGGATTTGGCCTCCGCCCTCTCCGTGCGATCCGTCGATGGTGGGAATATCGGCACGTGCCCGGGTCATCAGTCGTCCGCCTTGTCGCCGTCTTTGATCACGAAGCGAGCCCGCAATCGGGCCACTTCGGTCGCCAGGCCAGCAGTCTTCACGGAATGCAACACTTCTTCGAAGTCCTTGTATGCCTTCGGCGCCTCATCCTTCGGGTACTTGCGGCAGTTACTCATGATGTCGAGCGCCTCGAGTGAGCTATCAATCTCCTGCTGATCGAGCCGTCGCTCCGCCTCACGCCGGCCCATGGAACGGCCCGCACCATGGTTCACGCTGAAACAGGAAAGCTCCGCACCAGGATCGGCCACCATCACCGATGAACCCGCCGCGGGATTCCCAGGGAGGAGAATCGGGTGTCCGGTTGTCTCGAATGGCGTCCCCTTGAGCGCGTGGTGACCGGCCGGGAACGCTCGGGTGGCACCCTTACGATGAACCCACTGGAGTGTGTTGTCCACGACCTCCTGGCGAGCAATGTTGTGGCTGATGAAATACACCAGACGCCCCGTCGCACCTGGGAAGACATCCTGAAAGGCTTCGAGCACCAGGGCGTTGATGAGCATGTGGTTCACGGTCGCAAAGTTCGCACCCAGTGACATGTCGTCGATATACGCATAGGCTTCCGGCGTTCCCAGCGGCGCGTAGACGAGTTGACGGTCGCCCGCCGGGAAAGGCGTCGACCATTCGCGGAACTTGCGCTCGAGGCTCTTGAACTGGTGGCTGGCGAGCTGATGCCCGAAGCCACGGCTACCGCAGTGCGAGAGAAACGCGACGCGGTCGTCCAGCAAGCCAAAGATCTCCGCGGCGTGGCGCGCCCGATCGTTGTTCTCGACGTTCACCACCTCGCATTCCCCAAAGTGGTTGCCGCCACCATAGGATCCGAGCTGAGTGACTTTGTCTGCAAAGTTGATCAAAACCCCATCGTGCATGAGGTGATCGAACCGCTGCAGGAGCGCGTCGCGTGTTCCATCGTGCCCGACATGAAACGAATCCTCGCAGCGGGACGCCCAGTCCTCCGGAATCCCGAGAGCCTGGCACACTTCCGCCGAAGCGCCCTCGGTTGCGGCCTTGCGTCCGATATCGGCACTGACCCGCCGGCCCTTCCGAACGCTGCGCTGACCGCGACCCGCGCCGGTGGGCGTACGATCCGTGATCGCGTCGATGAGCGCTCGGCGAGAACGTTTGTCGTTCACAGCCTCGGCCGGCAGGTCCAGTTGCAGAAGGCTCATTGAGCACTTGATGTCCACGCCGACGGGGCCTGGATAAATATGCGTTGGCGACACGAGCACGCAGCCGACGGGCGCCCCGTACCCGCAGTGCGCGTCGGGGTTCAGAACCAGATCGGTCACGCCCGGCGCGAGACGGGAGTTCAACGCCTGCTGAATGCACAGATCGTCGAACGTGCCGCGAATTGAGCTCGTGCCAATCACCGTGATGGGTTTGGTCGCGCCGCCGTTCACGGGAAGAAACCCGGTCGCTTCGCCGGTTTCAATGATCGCAGAGGCGGCCTTTGTTGTCTCGCTCATCGTCACGTTCCTTTCATGAACCCACAGCATTCAATGGGGTGCGGATCGATCCGAGGCGACAAGTATTGATGAGACACCCGCTCTAACCATTGAGCTACGGCTTCACAAAAGCGAAGCCGACGGGATTCGAACCCGCAACCTGGAGGGTGACAGCCTGTAGTCCCATCTGCATTCGCCTCGGATCGATCCGCACCTACTTTCTCACACTGCCCCTGAGCGACTATTGGTGGCGAGACTTCATCCACTTGCATGGATGGCGGGGTTCGAACCCGCATTACCAATGGAGTCCCGACCGGCATTCGCCCAGGGCTTATTCAGTTGACCACCTTCGCTTCCAAAAGGCCGGTGGTCGGGCCGGCAAGAATATCCGAGACGTCTCTTTTGCTTTTAAAAAGGATGTAGTCCCGAAAGCATCCGGCCCGACCCCAGCACAGTTCATAGCGTCACCGCATCGATCATTCCCGTCCAGTGGGCAGGCGTCAGCCGGCCCATTGCGAATTCACCGATCACTCTGAAGACGCTGTCCGAAAAACCACCGATGTTCAAGATGTCGTCACGGTCCGTTGCCTGAGTCGTCGAATTGGGCTGGATGTCCAGGCACACCATCCGTGCACCCGGATTCCGCTCCTTGTACCGCGACCATTCCCGCATCGTCTGCGTCGCCCCTCCGCCGAACATGCCGTGTCGGGGCGAGTCGATCCACGACTCATTGTCTGAGACGTAGATCACCAGATCACCCTTGGCCTTTCGCCGGTTCAGGTGTTCGAGTGCCGCCGAGCAGTTCGTACCACCGGCCGGAAGGGACGCCAGAATCCGCGCGTTGGTCATCACCGAGTCACGCGGGTTCAGTTCCACCTCGATCGCCTTACTTTCGAACGGCACAACACCGGCCGGAACACTCCGTCGGAGTATCGCTGCGGCTACGAGGGCGGCAACGTCAACGCACCGCACCGCGGTGGTCGAACCCTGCCGCACACCCGTAACCGGCGAGTGCATCGAACCGGAGACGTCAGGCAACACCCACACGCCGCCGCTGATCGCTGGAAGGTTGGAGATCGCGATTTCCATCGCGTCCTGCAACGCATTCTTCACGACCAAGGGCACGTCGGTTCCCGTCTTCATGAAGGCCACCATGAGCTGGTACGGGAAGACTCGCGCCTTCGCGATGAGGCCCGGATCCCGGAGCTTCTCCGCGATGAGGTTCGTGGTCTCCTCGTGCGCGAAGACGCCGTGACGAGCGAACGTATTGAGGTTCATACGCGTCGCCTGCCACGGAGCCTTGCGAGCAATCGCAATCCAGTGGTCTCGGTTGAGAGACAGGCTGGTCAGCATGTCCATCGGGACATCCGGCATCCAAGTGTCGTTCCATTCGTTTCGCTGCTTTGCAACCATGATCAGCCCTCCTTCGTCAGGCTCCGCTTAAAGACTTCGTACTCACGCACGCACGGTGGCAAGGCAGACTCATCGTGCGTGCGGCCGATGAGATACGCATACAACGCGGCACGTGACGTGCTCGCTGGACGAGGGTGGACCATTCGTATCACATCCGCCAGAGATGGGTCCGAACCAATGGACTTCCGAAAGACCACCTCATCCGAGTGCTTGTCGAGCCACTCCCGCACCAACCGCTTGGGCGCCGAGCCCAGGCTCTTGCGCCCGGTGACTCCCGAACGCATGATCTGGACGAAGTTCCGAAGCATTTTTCCGTTGTCGATCACACGGCCGAAGATCTTCGCGAGGAGCTCGTTCGAACGAGTCGACAGCACCGCACACAAGAGCGCAGGGACATCCTTCATGTGGCCGTGCTCCCGGCTGTACACCGCCAGCTTCGCGATGAATTCAGGGTCGACCTTCTCGCAGAGCGTGAGGACAATCGCGAGGTGATCATCCGCCGTCGCGTAGAACGTGCCGTTGAGGCAGCCCGTAGCGGCGTACTGCGCCAGGGCGTGGCGCGGCGACAGCTCGTAGGCTGCCCCCCCGGCACGGTTCTTCGTGTTCGTGCGTGGCAAGAGTCGGCCCGCGATCGACTTGAACAAAGACTTGTTGGCCATCTGACACCTCCTTTGCCGCGGCGATGTCCGCGACAGAGGAACGCTTCTGCAGCCCGCGTGCCGAAACTCGAAAAAAGCGTGCCTGGCCACTTTCTGCTGCGAAACCTGGCAAAATCTCGTACGAGGACGGCTACAAGCGATATCCTAAGATCGCTATTTATACTGTGAGATATGACCAAGCCTTCTGTCGTGATTGGACTTCTCGGCACCACGCTCGATGCGGGCAAGGGGCCGGCGCGCTGGGAGCGCTGGCGGCCCACCGTCGCGCTATGCGGCCAGCAGGATTTT
>JBIKKL010000414.1:0-4819 GCA_044360365.1 Burkholderiales bacterium
GAACCCAGCGACATGAAGCCCGCGTCGCTCGCAGCCCGTATCGCAACCCCTACCTTCTGATGCTCAACGCGACGCAGGCCCGGTATTTGATCGGCGTTGCTACCGAGCTTCGGAGATAATGCGCAGCTTGTGCCGATCGAACATACAGAGCCTCATGCCCCCTCTGCCAGTTTTTAAGATCAAACACGTCAACCTGCCCTTGTTCGTGATCCATGCAATGACTGCAGACATGACCCAGTTCAAGGAACGTCTGCAGGCGCATCTCGCCCAGGCACCAGATTTTTTTTCTGGAACACCTGTCGTTCTGGATTTGGCGGCTATCGCTGATGAAAAGACGACCCCAGACTTCTCCGACCTCGCAACCTTCATGCGGCATCGTGGCATGGCACTCGCAGGCATTCTGGATGGATCCGAAGATCAGCGCCAAGCCGCGCTGGATAGCGGCCTTGGTCTATTTCCTGATATCCCTTCCCGCACTCCGCGCGATCAGTTATCCGACACGCCGAGGATGACAGGCACCTCTACGGCACTAGAGGCGCCAGTAGCCGAAGCGCCGCTGGAAGAGGCCACCAACGTGCAGCAATCGCTCGCAATCTATGAAGCCGCAAAGGTTCCGCCGCGCCGCCCGACACTCGTGATCGACCGCCCGGTGCGCACCGGCCAACGCATTCATGCCGAGGCAGGTGATTTGGTGGTGCTTGCTGTCGTGAACGCTGGGGCTGAATTGATCGCGGACGGTAACATTCACGTCTACGCGCCTTTACGGGGGCGCGCCCTAGCCGGCGCGCGTGGTGACCCCGCCGCGCGCATATTCACGCAGTGCATGGAGGCCGAACTCGTCTCCATCGCTGGCTATTTTCAGGTTTTCGAGGAAGGCATCCCGGTGCAGCTTCGTAGTAAGCCCGTGCAGATCTATCTCAAGGAAGAGAAGCTGACGCTTCATCCTTTGTTTGAAGCACGCCAGACCTAGAGACGATCTGTCGACAATTGTGCCCAATATGGATCTTTTGAAAGGACAGCAAGCAAGTGGCAAGAGTCATTGTAGTGACCTCCGGCAAGGGAGGAGTGGGCAAAACCACAAGCAGCGCCAGTTTCTCCAGCGGTCTGGCTCTGCGCGGTCACAGAACCGTGGTGATTGACTTCGACGTCGGCCTGCGCAATCTCGACCTGATCATGGGTTGCGAGCGACGTGTCGTCTTCGATATCGTTAATGTGATCAACGGCGAGGCTGCGCTTCCGCGGGCTCTCATCAAGGACAAGCACTGCGAGAACTTATTCGTACTGCCCGCCTCGCAGACCCGCGACAAAGAAGCGTTGCGCCTGGAAGGCGTAGAGCAAATCATTAACGAACTGAAGGAAAGCTTTGAATATATCGTCTGCGACTCACCAGCCGGGATCGAGCATGGCGCCTTCTCCGCCATGTATTTCGCCGACGAAGCCCTGGTTGTGACTAACCCAGAGGTGTCTTCGGTGCGCGACTCCGATCGCATCCTTGGCATCCTCGCCGCCAAGTCGAAGCGAGCGGTAGACGGCCTCGAGCCAGTCAAGGAACACCTGTTGGTGACCCGTTACAATCCTTCGAGAGTCGCGGCCGGCGAAATGTTGTCAGTGGATGACATCCAGGAAATCCTGCGCGTCCCACTGCTCGGCGTCATCCCAGAGTCGGAATCCGTTCTGCAGGCGTCCAATGCCGGGACCCCCGCTATCCACATCGAGAAGAGCGACGTAGCCGATGCCTATAAGGACGTAGTTGCGCGCTTCATGGGCGAAAGCGTTCCTATGCGCTTCGTCACAGCCGAGAAGGTGGGTTTGCTCAAACGACTTTTTGGAGGCCGCTAAAATGTCTCTGATGAACAAGTTGCTCGATTACCTCCGAGGTCCAGAGAAAAAGACCGCGGCCGTGGCAAAAGAGCGCCTACAGATCATCCTAGCCCACGAGCGGGCCGGCCGGGGCACGGTGACGCCTGGGTACCTGCCCGCGCTTCAGGAGGAACTGCTCGCAGTCATTGCGAAGTACATCAAAATTGACCGAGAGAACATTAAGGTACAGTTGGAAAGGCACGGGGAATATGACGTGCTGGAACTTAACGTGACGTTACCTGAACATCAACGAGTGCTGTAGAGAGCCCTTCGCTGTTCCGATAGAGAGAGCGCGCAAAACCACACTCGCCGTCTGAACCAAGCACGAACGCTCCGTGGTATCCCTTGGCGCAAGTCAACACGGTGGATCCGAGACGCTCACGGCCTATAAAGGCGGCAAGCGCCCCAGTTTGAAGAACGTGCGCAATCTCGCCGCCTGGGATGTCAACTACCGCAATCGGCTGCTCGGCCTTGCCTGATGCGGGGATTCAGGCGGAAGCCCGGTGTGTGGCTCCCCCGCGGCCTTCGTCCCTTGCGTTATCAAGGGCAACCAACTGTCGTCGTGCTGCTGCGCCAATCTTTACTACGAGCAACCCCATGTTATAGATTCTGCACTGCATTCCCGCTCGAGGAGCCCCATCGCCGGGACGCCTGCACGGGAGCGACGGCGACAACTGAATACATCTGCTCATGACCGACACCATCCGCGCCTTTATCGAAGACCATTTCCTGATCGAGTTCGATGAGTCGTTTCCGGAAGACACAGACCTGTTCAAGGAAGGGGTCATGGACTCCTTCGGCTACGTGCAGTTGTGCCGCTTCCTCGAGAAGGAGTTCGGCATCCGCATATCCGAACAGGAAATCACGGGCAATGTGCTGGTGAGTCTGACGCGCATTCGCGCATTCGTCGACGGAAAGCTGGGCAACGCGAAGGCGTCCGGTACCGCCGCACGATAGACGCGCGGTTAGTCAAGGGAGACCAGCGCAGCATGTGCGGAATCGCCGGATTTTTTCAACCCGCGCTGGCTCTGGAGGCATGCGAGCCGACACTGCGCGCGATGCTGGGCGCGATCGCCCACCGTGGACCGGATGCGACCGGCTACGTCATCGACCATGAACTGGGCATGGGCACCACCCGGCTGTCCATCATCGACATTGCCGCGGGAAGCCAGCCATTGTCCGATCCTTCGGGGCGCTACTGGCTCTGTTACAACGGAGAAATCTACAACTACCGCGAGCTGCGCGAGGAGCTGGAAGGGCTCGGCCGTCGATTCCTGACGCGCTCCGATACCGAGGTGTTATTGCACGCATGGCTGCAGTGGGGCCCGGCCTGCCTGCCGCGCCTCAACGGTGGCTTTGCCTTCGCGCTGTACGACCGCGAGCAGCAGGCGCTGTTCATCGCCCGCGACCGTTACGGGAAGCGGCCGTTGTTCTACGTCCCGCGGGGCGAAGGCATGCTGTTCGCCTCGGAGATGAAGGCCTTCCTTTCATTTCCCGGGTATCACTTCGAACACGACCCGCAGCAGCTGGCATCGATCGTCGCCACATGGACCCCCTTGCCCGATCAAACCGGTTTTGCAGGAATCCACAGCCTGCCGATGGGCCACTGGCTGCGCATGAGCAAGGGGCGAATCGAACAGTTTCGCTATGAACAGCTCGACTTTTCGCCAAGCCTTTCGATGGCAAGCGAAGACGAGGCGCTGGAACTGATCCGGCAGCGCCTGCGCGAAAGCGTGGAGCTGCGCCTGCGCAGCGATGTCGAAGTTGGCGTCTATCTGAGCGGCGGCGTCGACTCCGCCATCGTGGCCCTGCTGGCCGGCGACGCCAGTGCCCATCCCCTGTCGACCTTCTCGGTCGAATTTGCCGATCGCCAGTACGACGAATCGGCACAGCAGCAGGAAATGGCCGCCCTGCTCGGCAGCCGCCATCACCCGCTGCTGATCACCAGCCGCGAGATCGTCGAACACTTTCCTGCGGCTGCGTGGCATGCGGAAGTGCCCGCTTTCCGCAGCGCCTTCGTGCCGATGTACCTGATGTCACGCCTGACGCGCGACAACGGCATCAAGGTCGTCCTGTCCGGGGAAGGGGCGGATGAAGCCTTCCTGGGCTACGACATTTTCAAGGAAACCGTGCTGCGTCGCGGCTGGCATGCGCTGAACGAGGATGAACGGCGAGCGCAGCTGGCGCGCCTCTACCCGCACCTGGATCACTACGGCCCGCAGGACATCGCCGCCATTACCGGCTTGTACCAGCAATTCGGAGAAGAGCGCCTGGCGGGGCTGTTTTCGCACGAGATACGCTTCCAGAACGGACGCTTTTCAGCGCGGCTGATACGGGACGCAGGCGATCCGTTTGCCGCCATCTCCAGTCTCGTGGCGAACGAGCCGGGGTACGCTGTCATGGACCCGGTGCAAAAGGCCCAGTGGCTGGAGTACCGTACTCTGCTCGCCGGCTATCTGCTCTCGACGCAGGGCGAACGCATGAGCCTGGCGCACGGCGTCGAAAACCGCTGCCCCTTCCTTGACCCCGCGGTGGTCGCCCTGGCCGCATCCGTGAACCTGCGCTTTGACGACGGCTTTGATGAAAAGCGCTTGCTGCGGCGCGCCTTCCAGGAGCGGCTGCCCGCTTCCATTTTCAACAAGCGCAAGTTTCCCTATCGCGCCCCAGACAGCGCTGCGTTTGCCGAATGCAGACCGGACTACCTGGAGCTCCTGCTGTCGGAAGGCGAGCTTGCCAGAATTCCCTTTCTCGACGCCCGTTTTGCGCGCGCCCTGACCAGGAAGATCATGACCGCGCCGGCGGCCGCGATCGGCACGAAGGAAAACCAGACCTTCATTTTTCTGCTCTCGATCGCGCTGCAGCACCGATTCTTCGTCCGGCGCGACACGATCATTGCAACGCCACCGGCCGTCGATTCCCCCCTGGCGCTCGCCGTTGACTTGCGCAGGACCTGAATACT
>JBIKKL010000416.1:0-4794 GCA_044360365.1 Burkholderiales bacterium
ATGTTCGCGGGCGGTCTCCCCTGCCCGATGCAGGTGATCGATCCGTTCAGGGTTGACTGCCGAAGGCGGGATAGGAATACTCGGTGCATTCGCTGACGGCGCTTCACCGACTACATGGTGGACGCTCCTGTCCCCTGCGGATGCGCATCGACCCATGCGTGCCGCGATCTCTGGAGGAAACCGATGATTTCGATACCCGCTGCAAGGCTGCGCTGCCTTGCCGTCGGTGCGCTGTTGGCCGTCGCCGCAACAGCCTCTGCACAGCCCTACCCAAGCAAGCCGATTCGCATCATCAGCCCGTATCCGCCCGGCGGAACGACCGACCTGCTCTCGCGCATGCTCGCGCCCAGGATCACCGAGAGCTGGGGGCAACAGGTACTGGTCGAGAATCGTCCCGGCGGAAACACCGTGATCGGTACCGAGGCGCTCGTGCGTTCGGCCCCCGACGGCTATACGCTGATCTGCATTCTTTCCAGCCACGTCATTGTTCCGAATCTCACCAAGACGTCGTTCGACGTCCTCAAGGACTTCACTTCGGTCGCGACGATCGGTGCCACGCAGCTCGTCCTGGTCGTTCACCCTTCCGTGCCCGCGAAGAACGTCCAGGAACTGATCGCCTTGGCGAAGAGCCGCAGCGGACAACTCAACTACGGGTCCGGCGGCAGCGGCACGGTGACGCATCTCGCAGGCGAGTACTTCAACATGCTGACCGGCGTGAAGATTCAGCACATTCCGTACAAAGGGTCGTCGCAAGCGCTGACCGATCTCATCGGCGGCCAGATCCACATGTATTACAGCCCGCCGATCGTCGCCATTCCCCACGTGAAATCGGGTCGCCTGCGTGCCCTCGGATTGACAGGCGATGCGCTGATCGATGCCTTGCCTCAGGTCCCGCTCGTCTCGAGCGCCGGCGTGAAAGGCTTCGAACTCAAGATCTGGTATGGCTTCCTCGGTCCGGCCGGCATGCCGAAACCGATCGTCGATCGACTCAACACCGAGGTGAACCGGATCCTTGCGCTGCCGGAAATCCGGGATCAACTGCTGACCAGCGGCATGAACCCGTTCCCGTCGGCCCCGGATCGATTCGACGCACTGATCAAGTCCGACTACGAGAAGTATCGCAACATCATCAAGAACGCCAACATCACGCTCAAATAGCGCACTTGCCGCCGGCCGCGTGATCGCGAGTTGACTGCGGCGCAGTGGGCCGGAATACACTCACGGTTGTGCCGAACTCAAGTAGAGCCAAGGAAGGTTTCAGAACCATGTTACGCATGAGCAAGCTGCCCCTGGAGGGCATCCGCGTCATCGACAGCAGTTACGTGTTCGCCGGGCCGTATTCGACGGGCCTCCTCGGCGACATGGGGGCCGAAGTGATCAAGGTCGAAGGGCCCTCGCGGACCGACATGACGCGGGGAGGCGCCTTCTCCGGCATGATGCCGGACAACGACAAGGGCGACGACTACTGGAACCGCACCAGCACGTACAACCTCGTCAACCGCGGCAAGAAGTCGCTCGTGCTCGATCTGTCGAAGCCCGAGGGTCGGGAGATCTTTCTCGACCTCATCATGAAGAGCGACATCCTGCTCGAGAACTTCACCCCGCGCGTGATGCGCGGCTGGGGCATGGACTACCCCAAGCTCAAGGAGAAGCATCCCGGGCTCATCATGATCTCGAACACGGGCTACGGCCGTGGCGGCCCCTACTCCGATTACCCCGCCCAGGCCACCACCCAGGAAGCCACGCACGGCCTCGCCGCTGTGACCGGGTATCGCGGCGGTGATCCTTCGAAGGCCGGTCAGTCTTTCGTGGATTTCCTGGCCGCGTGGGCCTGCATGACCGCAGCACTGCTCGGACTGCGCTTCCGCCGCCGTCACGGTCGCGGCCTCTGGGCGGACATCGGCATGTACCAGATGGGCTGCTACAACGTGAGCGAGTTCGTGCTCGACAACATCGCGAACGGTGCGCCGGGCGAGCGCATAGGCAATCGGCACCGGCAGTTTGCACCGCAGGGCACGTACCGTTGCGCGGGACGGGACGAGTGGGTCACGTTGTGCGTGCGTGACGACCACGAATGGAAGGCCCTCTGCGATTTGATCGGTCAACCCGGCCTGGCTGCCGATCCGCGCTATGCAACGGTCAAGGCGCGTCACGAGAATCACGACGCGATCGACGAGATCATCACCCGGTGGACGAAAACGGTCGGCAAGATGGAAGCCATGGAGCGTATCCAGGGCGTCGGTGTACCGGCCGGCGCGGTGCTCGAGAACCGCGACCTGCACTTCAACCCGCAAATCGCTGCGCGCGGCCTGCTCGAATGGATCGACTTTCCGCCGGAGCGCAAGATGGGGTCGCGCCGGCGCGTCATCGGGCGCCCGTGGCAGTTCAGCCGCGCCCCCATGCAGGTGCGCGGGCCGGCACCGGTATTCGGCCAGGACAATCGCCACATCATGCGCGATATCCTGGGTTACGACGATGCGAAGATCGAAGCGCTCGCCCGCCTCGAAGCGTTTGCCGATCAACCCCGGAAGACCCGCGAGACCCCCGACGTCAGCATGGACGATCGCGTCAAGCTCGGGCGTCTTGCGTACTGGGAACCGGACTACCACAAGCAGTTGGGCATGTAATGTCGATCGCCGCGGGCGGTCGGCGCGAACCGAGGGGGCGCTATCCGCTGCGTCAGACGATCGGCGCAGCAATTCTCAGTGCCGTCTGGGTCGTCGCTGGTGGAAGCAGTTCCAACGCCCATGCGCAGAGCGGTGCACCCGCATACCCCACCAAGCCATTGCGTTTCATCCTCCCGGTCGCTGCGGGATCGACGAGCGATACGATTGCTCGCCTGGTTGCCCGTGCGCTGTCCGACGGACTCGGTCAACAAGTCGTTTCCGAAAACCATCCCGGCGCGGGCGGCAACATCGGCGTACCCATCGCGGCGCGTGCACCGGGCGATGGCTACACCCTGCTGCTCGTCTCGTCGGCGCAGGCCATCTCGCCCAGCATCTACTCGAAGCTCAGCTACGACCTCTCGCGCGACTTTAGGCCGGTGACACAGATCACCGAGGGCTTGTACATGCTGACCATCCACCCCTCGGTGCCGGCGAAGTCGGTGTCGGAATTGATCACGCTTGCGCGCAAGCGGCCCGGTCAGCTTTCGTACGGTTCCGCCGGTGTGGGGACAGGCACGCATCTGACCGGCGAACTGCTGAACGCCGCGGCGGCGATCGATGTGCTGCACGTTCCTTATCGCGGCATGGGTCCGGCAATCGGGGAACTCGCCGGTGGTCAGATATCCATGGCCTTCCTTGGATTGCCTTCCGGGTTGCCCCAGATGCAGGCCGGCAAGGTACGCGCCTTGGGCGTGACATCGTCGAAGCGTTCTTCCGTCGTGCCTGAATTGCCGACCCTCGCGGAAGCCGGGCTTCCGGGCTTCGAATCGACGACCTGGCAAGGAATCGTCGTGCCGGCTGCGACGCCGATGGAAATCGTTGGGCATTTGAATTCGGCGCTCGTTCGGGCGCTGAACGTGGCGACGGTGCGTTCACGGTTCGCGGCGTTGGGGGTTGAAACGGTCGGCAATACGCACGAACAGTTCGCCCGCTACATCGACCTCGAAACGCACAAGTGGGGCAAGCTGGTACGCGCCATCGGCCTGCCCAGGCAATAAATAGCGCAAGCGCGGGCCGAACTCTTCGGCACCGTACTTTAGACTGTGCTCTCAGAGAAGGAGGTTGTCATGGCTTCGAATGCTGCAGCGATCAAACCAGCCGATCGCTATATCGATGTCAACGGACTGAAGATCCACTATGTCGACTGGACGCAGCCAGGGGACGAAGCCAAGCCACCGTTGATCATCCTGCACGGGATCGGTCGCATGGCGCACAGTTTCGACCACATCGCGCCGCATTTCTGCGCGCGTTATCGCGTCATGGCAATGGATCTGCGCGGGCACGGCGATTCCGGCTGGCATCCGCAGGCCGCCTATCTCGTCGAGGACTACGTGCAGGATCTCATCGGCATGGTGCAGCAGCTCGGCCTTCGGGGGGTAACGCTCTGGGGCGCCTCGACCGGCGGGCGGGTTGCGCAGGTCTTCGCCGGAATGCACCCGGAGCTGACCAAGGCGGTCGTCGTCGAGGACGTCGGACCCGAGCGGCCGAAGGAGATCTCGAACCGACGCAGTGGCCGCATGGCGACCGAGCAGCTCGGATGGGCGTCCGTCGACGAGCTGGTCGGCCAGCTCAAGTCCACTTCTCCGCGCACGTCCGAAGCGCTGCTGCGTCACTATGTCGTCCACAACACGAAGGTCCGCGACGACGGACGCATCGTGTACAAGCGCGATCCCGACATCGAGAAGGGCTTCATCCCCACCGAGATCTGGCGCTTCGTGAAGGCGATACGTTCGCCGATCATCTATATTCTCGGCGGCGCCAGCAGCATCGTGCCCGCCGAAACGCAGGAAGAGCTGCGCCGTGCCCTGCCGCAGGTGCGCATCGAGACGATGCCGGGGCTCGGTCACTACCCGAGCGACGAAGATCCCGCGGGCTATGCCGGCGTCGTGGACCGCTTCCTGGCGGATGCCGCCCGATGACGTCTGCTGCGGCGCTGCCCCGGGTCGTAGTGCTGTCGACCGGGGGAACGATCGCCGGCCGTGGCAGTTCCAGTACGAGCCTGAGCGAGTACAAGGCGGGCGAAGTGCTCGGCGAGCAGCTCGTGGAGGCGGTCCCCGAGATCCGGCAGTACGCCGACGTTCGCGTCGAACAGATCGTGAACATCGGCAGCACCAACCTCGGCATTGCC
>JBIKKL010000417.1:0-4793 GCA_044360365.1 Burkholderiales bacterium
GATTTCTTCGACATCGAGGTGGCCGCGGACGTCGACATTTCTCGCGACGGTAACCGCGTGGTCTTCGTGCGCCGCAGTGCCGACGTGATGAGCGACCGCTACCGCTCGAGTCTCTGGGTGGTGCCACACGCGGGCGGTGAGTCGCGTCCACTCGGCGAATCCGGCGCCTTCGAGAGCTCTCCGCGCTGGTCCCCGGATGGCCGCAAGATTCTGTTCCTGTCGAACCGCAATGAGAGTACGCAGCTCTTCGTGCGGTGGGTCGACACCGGGCAGGAGGCACAACTCACCTCCGGCCCCGAGGCTCCGATGGGCGCGATGTGGTCCCCCGACGGCAGCCAGATCGTCTTCGGCATGACGGTGCCCGACGAGGTGGAGCCCTTCGCGAAGATGCCCGCCAAACCCGAGGGCGCGGACTGGGGCAAGGCGCCCAATACCATCCGGCGGTTGATTTATCGCCGCGACGGTGAGGGTTACCTCGAGGAGGCGCACACGCAGATCTTCGTGCTGCCCGCCGAGGGCGGCACGCCGCGGCAGCTCACCCGCGGCTCCAAGGACCACGAGGGCCCTTACGACTGGAACCCCGACGGGACGTCCGTGCTCTTCTCGGCGAATCTAGGCGGCGCCGATGGCGAGGACCCGGACTACGATCCGGTCGAAAGCGAGGTGCACGAGATCCGCATTTCCGACGGCAAGATCACCACACTCACCTCGCGCGACGGCCCTGATGCCGGGCCCGGCTTTTCGCCCGACGGCAAGCGCATTGCCTACATCGGCTTCGACGACCGCAAGCAGGGCTTCCAGACCACGCAGCTTTACATCATGGAGCGTGACGGCAGCCGCGCGCGCTCACTCACGGCCAAACTCGACCGCGACATCGACAACTGGACGTGGTCTGCAGACGGCCGCGGCCTCTACGTGCAATACGACGATCACGGCGACACCAAGCTCGCCTTCCTCACGCTGGACGGCAAGCTGGAAACGCTGGCGAGCGGCATCGGCGATCTCTCGGCGAGCCGGCCTTACGGCGGCGGCAGGTTCAGCGTGGCGCGTGACGGACGCTTCGCGCTGATGCTCACGGGGCCTTCGCATCCTGCCGATGTTGCGGTGGGCAAGCGTGGCAGCAAGGAACTGCGCCGGCTCACGCGCCTGAACGACGATCTCTTCGCCGCACGCACGCTCGGTGATGTGCAGGAAATACGCTACCCCTCGTCCTTCGACGGCCGCGAGATCCAGGGCTGGATCGTCACACCGCCCGGTTTCGATCCCGCGAAGAAATATCCGCTGCTTCTCGAAATCCACGGCGGGCCTTTCGCCAACTACGGCCCCCGCTTCAGCTCCGAGATGCAGGCCTACGCGAACGCGGGCTATGTGGTGCTCTACACCAACCCCCGCGGCAGCACGAGCTACGGCGAGGAGTTCGGCAACCTGATCCACCACGCCTATCCCGGCAACGACTACGACGATCTGATGTCAGGCGTGGATGCCCTGATTGCCCGCGGCTACATCGACCCGAAGCGGCTCTACGTGACCGGCGGCAGCGGTGGTGGCGTGCTCACCGCGTGGATCATCGGCAAGACCGATCGCTTCCGTGCTGCTGTCTCGGCCAAGCCCGTTATCAACTGGACGAGTTTCGTGCTGACGGCCGACAACCCGATGTTTTTCAGCGGCTACTGGTTTGGTGCGGTGCCGTGGGAGCAGAACGCCGCCTACTGGGCGCGCTCGCCGCTCTCGCTTGTGGGCAATGTGAAGACACCGACGATGGTGCTGACGGGCGAATCGGACTACCGCACGCCGATGTCGGAATCCGAGCAGTACTACGCGGCGCTCAGGATGCAGAAGGTCGATGCCGCGCTGGTGCGCATTCCGGAGGCCTCGCACGGCATGGAAGGACGGCCCAGCCAGCTCGTGGGCAAGATCGTGCACATCCTGAAGTGGTTCGAGATGCACTGAGCAGGCGATCTCGCCCGTGCCCGTGCTGTTGTCGCGGGCACGGCCCGCTCCTACAGGGGTGTGTTGCGGGCATGGCCCGCTGCGGATGATGCTGTAGGAGCGGGCCATGCCCGCGACCGTGCCTTGCCCCGCGCTGCCGTGCGCACTTACCCGCCAGCCCCGCGCGCGGCATCGATCTCCACGCGGCACGCGCTTTTTCCGAAGTAAACCACCAGTTCCTCCGGCCGCGGCGTTGCAAAGCCCGTGGCGCCTTTCCCGGATGCCGACTGCATGATCGCTACCGGGGGCATCTGTGCGGTGACGCTCTGGCAGAACTGTGCTGCGCGCCGCCTGTCGGGGTTCAGCGGGTCTTTCACCCATACGAACCATGCACACCCGGCCAGCGCCACGATGACGCCCAGGCGCACGATCACACCCAGGGGTCCTGCTTTGCGGCTTCGCCTCATCCCCTGCTTCATGCCCAACCCAGCTCCCGCATCGCCCAGCCGGCGTTCCAGATCTTCACCATGCGCTCGACCTTGCCGTTGGCGCTCATCGTGAGCGCGTAGACGTAGTGCGAGTGCGTTTGTTTATGCGTGGGCGGCACGGGCCCGCCCTCGCCGGAATGCGTGGCATGGTAGGTGGCAAAGAACGTCGCCGTGCGTGTCGCTTCGTCATAGCTCGCGGCATGCAAATCATAGTGCGAGCCCGGCGCGGTGATGGTCCCGAAGGCATACATCCACTCGCAGTAGCCCTCGACGGTCGTTATCCCGGTAAGGGGTTCGCTCTGCGCGCTGAAGGCAGCCCCTGGCTCCACGAATTCGCGGCAACCCGCCCAGCCCGCGGGGCGTTCACAGGCATCGAAGAAACGCTTTGCGGTGTCGAACGCGCTCATGGAGTTCTCCTGTTTTTCCGAGATTTGCCGCCCGCTGGGGGAGGCGTGACGACCAGAATGTCAGGCCTCCTGAGGGCCTGCAATCCGGCGGGGAGTCATATGTAGCTCGATCCTTGCGTCCATACGCCCGGCACCCTGTCGTGGCGGTGCATGCCCTCGCCCCACCCGTGCCGCGCGCCGTCGATGGCGCGGCGCATCACCGGTTGTCAGCGCGCACCAGAAAACCGCGCAGCAGCAACACCCAAGAGACGATCAGCCCCAAGCCCGCGCCCACGTGCGTCAGCATGACCACGATCTCCTGCCACGGCTGGCCGCCCGAGGCACCTGCCTGGCCCGCGGCGATCGGCAGGGTGCCCGCAGTTCCCCACCAGGCGTTGCCCACCTCCGACAAGACCATCACCCAGGTCAGCCAGACCGCCGTCAGCATCACGCGAACGGACTTGGGCCCCACCTCGTGGGGCAGCGCCAGCAACGCCATGCCAATCAGCATGACGAGCATCCCGTTACCCATGAACTGGATGTGCGCTCCCAGCGCGAGCCGCGGATACGGAGTGCTTGGCACCACGAGTCCCCAGACCAGGCCGGCAAGCACCAGCAGCATGCCGTGGACGAGGATCAGTCTGCTGCCAGAGTGGACGGTCATGGCTGTTGTCCTCCGATGTGCGGTTCGACGCCGGTCGCGGTCTTCCCAAGAATGCCAGACCCGGACGACGAGGATGTCACCCGTGTGCTTCGTGGAGTGGCGTGCACTGAACGTGATGTGACACTACGCCTCATTGAATGAGCGCGCCCGAGTCCCGCAGGAGAAGGCCGGCCAGCAACGTCTCCACTGCGAGGAAAACGACCGGCCATTTGCCCGTCCGTTCGATCAGCAGGCTCGCGACGCGGCCCGCCGCCATGCCGAGCAGTGCTACGGCAACGGCCAGCAGAACGCCGGGCCGCAGCGTTGCGTTCCCGGAAACCAGCAGGAGCAGGGCAGCGATCGCGATACCGAAACCGCCATAAACCGCGCGGATCTCGTTGCGCGCGTCCGCCGTGGCCGGGACGAGACCCACGAAGGCAACGACGAAGGCCGGACGGGCGAGGGCGCAGAGGCCCATGCCCAGGAAGAAGATCGCGTTCAGCAGCACGCCGGTCGTCATGGCACGAACACCTCTGCTATCGGTCCTGCGGCGCGTCCGGACGAGTCACTCGCGGCAAGCGCCTCCTCGCTCATCATGAGATTCCGACTGTTCCAGAAGTCTGCTCCTAGCCCGAGTAACAACTGTACGAGATATGCGCCACGATGCCAGAGATTGATCGGAACTCCACGCTATCGGCCTCACTGCCATAGGTGCGCTCCAGAGCGACATCGCCTTTAGCGCCTGGCCCCAGCCGTGTCCGGACTGCGTCGGTGGATTGCCCCAGTTTGAAGGGGACAAGACGATTCCACTCAGGCCTGGAGATTTCGACGTGGGTGACCATAACCTGCGTCGGTGCGTGTGAGAACTCGACCACACCCAACACCAGGCCATCAAAGAAAAGCGTCTTGCGGGTTGCCGTGTAGCCATCCCATTGCTCGACCTCAGCGGTCTCTTCGCGGAGCAAGGTGCCAAGCGACCGCAGCTGCCGCGCGTCCTCGGGCAAGTCGAGGCCGTAGGGCCCTCCCACGCAGTGAAGTGAAGGGACGAAGACATACTCAGCGGCCTTCGTGCCTGGCGCGGCGAGTACGGCTCCCAAGGCAACGGGGAGGAGCATCTTCCTCGCCGACCTGCTCACAGCCCTTTCCAACATGCCTGCGTCACCGAGTGTCATGCCGGGCTCGGGCGAGGGCCCGGGAGACGGCGCACTGTACATGCCCGCGCCGCGTACGGATTGCTGGCAGGGTTGCCCTGCAAATCGGCCCAGACATCTTCTGGCTGTGATCGGTCCCTCTGCATGCCAGCGGTATCCGCTGTCCCGAACGGGCGGCACCGGATCACCGCTGCGC
>JBIKKL010000493.1:0-4089 GCA_044360365.1 Burkholderiales bacterium
CGGCCGCGCTGGGGATTCTTGCTGCAGGATGGGCGTTGGCAGCGGACGCGCCGTATGCGTGGGTACAGGGAACGAGCATTCAAGGAGGCATCGGCGGCATCAACTGGGACTACAACGACGACCTGCCCGGCGTGACCTCTGACACGATGTACTTGGCGTTGCCCGATTACGACGACCCGACGCTCATTGTGACCACCGCGTCGGCGTCGGCCGATGTATCGACCTGGCGGGTCGACTTGGCGGTCAGCCACAGCTCTCGGGCCGGCTTCCCGGACCTCATAGCTTCGGCCGCGCTGCGCGACATGGTCACCGTGACGGATGCGTCCGGCACACGTGCCAACGGCACGGCGGCCACCGGGCTGTGGATGGATGTAAATATTAAAGGCACCCTGTTCACCGGACTCGATGGATACGCCGGTACCGCGGTCAGCACGCGCTGGTTCGGCGAGGCCGTGTACCACCTGCAGTCGGACGGGGCCTTCTCGGGACCGGATGCCGACAAGCAAGTGCTTGTCAATACCGGCCAGGGCTATGTCGCCCAGATCAATCACGTGCTGGCGCTCAACCTTTGCGCCTGGGGCTGCCCGACCTATGGCGTGCCGTTCGACCTGGGCCTGGGCTACAACCCGACGATGGCCATGTCACTCACCGGCTACAGCCGTGACGCCTTTTCCCACGGGGGGGATGTTTCTTTTGCCATCGCATTCCGTTCGACTGATTCCGCGGCTGATCTGCGCGTCAGCTCGCTCGGTGGCTTCACCCAGCCCGTGCCCGAACCGGAAACCTACGCCATGTTGCTGGCGGGCTTGGGTCTGGTGAGTTTTGCGGCACGCGCAAGGAGGGAACGGCAATCCGCCTGACACGACTGCAGTGGATTCCTGGTTCTGCCCTTGCGGGCGGCTCCGAAATAACGGTCGGGGAGGATCGGTTGAGCCATGCCACGAATCAGGTTTCTGTTCACCAAGACCTGAGCTTGCAGGAGCCCTCGACCTGCATTCCGGGTCGCAGCTTGTCCACGGGGGCTGCTTGGGCGCTCGGTCGCGATTCGAATGGCAAGGGGCGGCAACCGGACAGCCTGTGATGCCTCGATGCCTTCCGCATCCTGATTCTGCAGTCGGCCACTTCCGGACGTTCGATAGCAGCACGTGTTCGCCATCGATGTCGAGCGGTGCGCGTGCGGCGGTCAACTGAAGATCATCGCGGCGATCGAAGAGCCCGTCGTGAACGTGAGGATCCTCACGCATCTGGATCTGCCTGCCCGTCCACCGCCGCACTCCCCAGCGCGGGAGCCTTCGCTCGTACACGCAGCCTCGTCCGAAAGCACAACAACGATTCTGTGCCAGAACCGACGGGCTTGCTCAGCCCGCGTTCGCGTGACGGCGGCAAATCGCAGCTCGTGTACACTGATTCGGGCCGATGCGGCGCTTGAATCGTCACTGCGAGAGGGAATTTTCGCCAGTCAGCGCGCGGTTGACCGCTCGAAGCACGGGGGATACATTGCCGACTAGCGAAAACGGTGCTTTGAAATTCCTATTCGCATCATCCACGATCACCCCGTGGAAGAATATCTGCGTGATGCGTCGAGCTTTTCCACTCCGACCGGACGAATTAGGTGTGTCTGCTGCGGGCGGCGCAGGGGATTGCCGGCGCCGGCGATCGGCCGCTCTACGGGTTTTTGATTGGGGGTTGGGTATCCGTATTTTCTTGAATCTGGAGGTACCATGCGCATACGGCAATTGGCGATGTATCGAAAGGTTATTGCGGCAAGTATCGTTGTGGCGGCGGCCCCGGTCTTCGCGCAAGTCCAGCCGAAGTTTCCGGCCAAGCCCGTGCGCCTGGTCATCGGATTCTCGCCTGGCAGCGCCACCGACCTGACAGGCCGCATGGTCGCGCAAAAGCTGGAGACGCTGTGGGGGCAGCCGGTGGTGATCGACAATCGCTCGGGCGCCGGCGGCCAGCTCGCCACCGTCGCAGTTGCCAAGTCCGCGCCCGATGGTTACACGCTGCTCATGATCTCGAGCGCGATGGTGGTCAACGCCGTACTGCCGGCGAAACCGTTGTACGACCTGCTCAAGGACTTCACCGGCGTGTCGCAGATCGGCGTGCCGACGACCATCGTGGTCGCGAGCCCGGGGCTGGGCGTCAAGTCGCTGAAGGACTTGATCGCGCTGGCCCAGGCACGGCCGGGCAAACTGCTGTTCGGTACGTCGGGCGCGGGCAGCGGCACGCATATGACCACCGAGATCTTCAACATGACCGCCGGCGTCAAGGGGGTGCACGTTGCGTTTAAAGGCCTGCCCGAAGTGATGATCGAGATTGCCGCGGGGCGCCTGAACTACGGCCTGATCAGCATGGGCGCGTCGCTGCCTTTTGTGCAGGACAAGCGGGTCGTGCCATTGGCCGTATTGGCGGTAAAGCGTTCGCCGATATTGCCGGATATTCCGACGGTGACGGAAATACTGCCTTCGTTCGAGCGCGACGCCACGCACGGCATCATCGCACCGGCCGGCACGCCGCGCGAGGTCTTGAACCTGATCGCCAGGGACGTCGCACGCGCGCTCGAGTTTTCCGACGTCAAGGAACGCATGGACGCGATGGGCTTTGAACGGCTACCGATGGGGCCGGAAGAGTACTCCAAGCTTTTGCGCCGTCTGCACGCCTCGCTATCCAAAACGGTGGTTGCGGTGGGGCTGCGTGCGCCGTAGAAGTTTTCCCGGCAGGTGATCGGTCAAGAATTGGGCCTGCTGTTGGCTGGACTGGTAATGGTTCGACGGCTCGAGTCCTGGCGCGTTGCCCGTGCAACAAGCCGAGGCGTTATTCTTCCCTTTGGTGCTGTGGGCTGTTAGGAATCAAACAGCCGCACTCGATGTGCCGGAAAAAACATCAGTATTTGATTCTGTTAGATTCTGCTTCGTGAGGTTCCAGTCGTACACGCCAGCGACGAATTGATTGACGCCCGCACACACTTGCGCCTCCGTCAACAACCCTTCCTCGCTCCCCTTGATCTGCAGCGCCATGCAACGTGAGTACTGACGGCAGTTGTTGAAGCCGCCGCCGACGAACCAAAGGCCGCGCTGCGGCGTGCGCCGCCACATGTTGCTCATTTCGCCGTCGTTGGGCCGGCCAGGACGAGAAGCCCGGGAAAGCCCTGTGCGCCGATGCACCCGGCTTCAGCCTGCACGCCGCGGTGCGCCGCGGGGAGAATCAGCGCAAGCAACCCGAACAGCTGTGCCGGCACGTCACCCGCCCAGGGATCACTAGCGGCCACTTGAGGGAATCGGCTATGTCGGCAATGGGTCGCGTGCCGCCTCTGATCAGCGGCAGCTTCGGGGTAGGTTGATTTCTCTGGCCGCGAACGGCCGGTGATCGGAAAACTGGGCGCCCACCGCATCGGGCCGCAGCCGGCCAAGAGCGGTCCTTGTGTAACTACGGGAGGTGGATTTCTCCGGTTCGGTTGCCGAGCGACGCAGTCGACAACCGCAGTTCCATATCGCAGGTGTTTCATCACAGATTGCGCTTACCTGCGGAGCTTTGGAGAAATCCACTTGCGGGAAGCGTGAACGGCCGGTGATCGGAAAACTGGGCGCACACCGCATCGGGCCGCAGCCGGCCATTTGCTGCCCTTCAGGAGGTCTACCTGGTATTGATAGGTGTGGAGCCGCTCCCAGGGGTTGGGTAGTAATCCCAGGCCCGGTATTGGGTTTCACCTTGGCATGGTGTTGCCGGGGCCGCAGAACCGCGTCATTCTGGGGGCGGACGCGGTTTTGGTTACAGTGCGGACGAGAACGACGCGTGAGGTGGACGCGGCCGGACTTTGCGACGAGGCTAGAACGGTGGGTCGTCGTGTTCGCTGACGCGAGAGGCTCCGAGATCGAGTTCGGGCGCTGACGGACGATCGTGGTGGTAATGCCCGTTTGGTCAAAGAATTCGTCAGCCGGGTGCGCCCTTAGTCGTGCGATCCGATTCGCCATGACATTGAACATTCGTTGACCAGTACATGACCAGATTAACGATCGCAAGGAGCCCGAACGAAATCATGACGCCGGCGCTTGCGAACGAATTCCAGAAGCCGTTCAGCACGACCGATGG
>JBIKKL010000418.1:0-4782 GCA_044360365.1 Burkholderiales bacterium
ATGTGCGCGCATGGGCTGCCATGTCGTCGTCGCCTTCGGTATCGTGACGATACGCCGGATCCGCATCGGGCGCCCAGCGCCTTGCGAGCGCTTCGAGATCCGCGCGAACCGTGGGATCCGCGTTTTCCGTGATGATCACCGAGCAGCTCGTGTGGCGAACGAATACGTGCGCGATGCCGCACGCGACACCCGACTGGCCGACGACGGCGGCGACTCGGTCGGTGATTTCATGAGTGCCTCGCCCTCGTGTCGCGATGTCGAAAGTGGATTGAAAGCTCACGGCCCGACTGCCCCGATGCGTTCACTGCGGCTTGATGTCGGCATCCTTCACGATCCTGGCCCACATCGCAACATCCGCCTTCAGGAACGTGGCGGTCTCGGTGGGCGAACCGAAGCCGGGCTCGACGCCCTGATTGCTCAATGCCTCGATGACATCCCTGGTGGCAAGCGCCTTGCCTGCAGCCTGATTGAGCACCTTCACCGTTTCCGTCGGTATGCCCGCGGGGCCCATGAATGCGAACCATGTGGGTACGTCGAGCATCGGGTACCCGGACTCGTTGAACGTTGCCACGTCGGGCATGAGTGTCGAGCGCTTCGCGCCCGATACCCCGTGCACCTGGATCTTGCCGGCACGGTATTGCGGCAGGCTCGTCACCATGGGGGCGAACATGAGATGCGTGCGTTCGGCAAGCAGGTCGGCCACGCCCGCCGTCGTGCCCTTGTAGGAGACGATCTCGACCTTGCCGCCGGTGGCCTTGCTGAAGGCATCGAGAAGAAAGAAGCTCGTGCCGGTCGGGCCGCCGCTGCCGCCGTTGTACTGCCCCGACTTCGCTTTCAGCAGCGCCGCGAGTTCCTTGATGTTCTGGGCCGGAACGGCCTTGTTCACCATCAGCGTGTACGGCAGCTTGCCGATGAGTGCGATCGGCGTGAAGTCGCCGAGCCCGAAGTTCACCTTCATGGTGAACAGGTTGATCGAGAAACTCGTGCTCGCGATGATCATCGTATGGCCATCCGGGGCCGCTCGACGGACCGCTTCGACGGCGATGTTCCCCGACGCGCCCGCCCGGTTGTCGGCCACGATCTTCTGGCTCAGGAACTCGCCCATCTTCGTGCCGACGATGCGGCCTACGACGTCGTTGCCGGTGCCTGGCGGAAAGGGAATCAGCAACGTGACGGGTTTGGAGGGAAAGTCCTGCGCGAAACTCGATCCGATGGCGCCGAGCATCGCCAACGCGCCCGCAATGCGTGCAAGTCTGGTGCGTGTCCTCATGGTCGATGCCTCCTCGTCGTTGATGCGTCGCACCGGTCTGGTCGAACGGGTCCGAGCTCGCGTGTGCGAAGAAAGAACGAAACGCGCGAATGCTGAGTGCACATACAGCGTCGCCCCGATGGGAAATAGACTTGTACGCGCGTCGCCCCTCCTCCGGGTAGCACGCTGCGATGCGGGGATCTTAGCAGTCCGACTCTCCGGGCGACAGCGGCGGGAGCGATCGGTCGAACATCACCAGTGATAGCCGAGGGTGAACAGATACGTGCGGTCGGTCTTCGTCGTGCCCGGCGCCGGCTCGTTGTCGAAGTCGACATTGAGTTGGGCCGTGGCGACCAGGCGCTGCAGCAGCGGCATGCGCAGTCCCGTTTGGCTGTGTACGAACGTGCGCTCCGTACGCTGCAGGTCCGTCAGGATTTCGTGGGCATGGAATACCTGCAGGTCCGTTGCCGACAATCGATGGTCGAACTTGAGCGCCCAGCGCAGCGCGGGGTAGCTCTCGCCCTGCGCGAGCGAGAAGTCGGTACGCACGTGGTTCAGACCGCCTTCGAGCGACAGGTTGGTGCGTTCGTTCTCGATCAGTTGATGGCCCAGACCTGCGCCTAGCGTGGTTCTCAGATCGATGTCCCGGAAGCGATCCTCTTCGGCCGTTGCCACTGCGTATCCATACCACCTCGGGCCCATGAAGCGATCGTACTTGCCCGAGAGCCGCGCGTTCTGGTTGGTCACGACGCTGCGATCCTTGCTGCGGTCCAGCGAGCCGTTGATGGTGTAGCGACTTTCCTGGCGGCGGGCCACCGCTTCGCCGTCGACGTGCAGGTGGTCTGTATCGCTATTGCCGCGGTTGCCGCTGCCGCCGATGTTGATCCTGCCTTTCCAGCGCACGCCGAGTACGTCGATCCCCGGACCGGCATTGATGTAGGTGACTTGCTCCGGCGGAATGGGCGGCGTTGCGCCGGGAATGGCGCGGTCACCGGAGCTCGTTTGGGCTGGTTCTTCGCTGTCGGGGGTGGGCGCCTTCGTGTGGGTGGCGGGTGCACCGATCGATCGGCTTTCGGCGAGCGACTGATCGGCAAGGACGAGGGACATCGGCTCTTCCGTCTGCACCCGCACGACCTGCGACCAGTTGATCCTGATCTCGCCGGCATAGGGCGTTTGCAGCACGAGATGATCCTCTTCCTTGCGCAGCACGGTGCCGGTCAGGCGATCGCCGTTCGCCAGATCGACCTGGTCGGCCGCAGCCGCTGCAGCCGTCAGATTCAGGACGAGGCAACAACAGGCAAATCGAAGTCGTCTCAGCATCGGGAGGGGTCTCCTGCCGTGAATAAAGGCGAAACCGCGCAGTGCGCCGCGGGCGCGTTCAGGATGTGGACATTCAGAGGTTCCAATTTGCCGACGGGCGGCGCGTACGGTATGGTCGACCGATCCGCGACTGCAGCATCGTTCGTGCCCTCGGGCGCGCCAGCGCCGACGCGCCGACCCACATTTTTCAGCGCCCATGGAATCCCAGTACCGCAACGTATTCGTCCTCTCCGGCTGTCAGGCCACCTTGCAGGTGACAGGCGCCACGATGATTTCGGTGACGGGCCTGGCAGGCTATGCACTCGCCGCCGACAAGTCCCTCGCCACGCTGCCCCTGACCTGTTATGTCGTTGGCTCTGCCCTGACCACCATCCCCGCGTCCCTGCTGATGCGAAGCATCGGCCGGCGTGCGGGGTTTCAGTCTGGGACGGCGATGGGCGTAGTGGGTTCCGCCGTCTGCAGCTATGCCATCGTGGCCGCCAGCTTCTGGCTGCTTTGCCTCGGCATGTTCCTGATGGGTTCGTACACAGCCTTCGGCAAGTACTATCGGTTTGCAGCCGCGGATGCCGCCCAGCCGTCTTTTCGCGCCAAGGCGATTTCGCTCACGCTGGCGGGTGGACTCGTCGGCGGCGTGATCGGCCCCGAACTCGCGAAGTACACGCGCACGTCGGTCGTGGATTACACGTATCTTGGTTCGTACATCTCGCTTGGCGTCGTCTGCCTGCTCGCCATGCTCATCCTGACACGGCTCGACATTCCGAAGCTCACCGAGGAGGAGTTGAAGGACTCGGGGCGGCCCTTGGGCGAGATCATGCGCCAGCCCGTGTTCATCGTTGCCGCCATGTCGGCGATGCTCTCCTACGGCATCATGAATCTCATGATGACCTCGACGCCGCTCGCGATGCACGCGCACGAGCATCATTTCAACGATGCGGCCTTCGTCCTGCAGTGGCACATGATCGGCATGTATGCGCCGTCGTTTTTCACCGGTTCGCTCATCCAGCGCTTCGGAGTGCTCAACGTCATCGTCGTCGGCATCGTGCTCATGTTCGCTTGCGTGGTGTCGGCGTTGTCGGGAACGATGATCATCAATTTCTGGCTCGCCATGTTTCTGCTCGGCGTGGGCTGGAATTTCATGTACGTCGGCGGATCGGCACTTCTCACCGAATGTCATACGCCGGCCGAACGCGCGAAGACCCAGGCCGCCAACGACTTCATGGTGTTCGCCACGATGGCGATATCCTCCATGTCCTCGGGCCTGCTGCTCAACAAGAACGGATGGTCGGCGGTGAACTACGGCACGATTCCGTTCCTGCTGCTTGCCACTGCCGCCACGTTCTGGCTGATGTGGCAGCGCCGGGCCGCTGCAGTTGCTGCGCCGACCCCGTCGGACCGCCCGTGAGCGCGGGCGATCGCCGATGACGATCGATCTCAGCGTCAGCGAACCCGATGCGGCTGCCGTTGCCGGCGCGATGGCAGCGCTCGACGCCCACTTTGCCGCACTGAATGCCGGCGACGAAGCCGGCCTGGCGGCGACATTGCATTTCCCGCACTATCGCCTGACCGGCGGGCGGATGCAGGTATGGGAGCAACCCGACAGCTATTTCGTCGACTTTCGCAAGCGCGCGGGCGACGACTGGCATCACAGTGCATGGGATTTTCGTCGCGTGATCGCCGCCGGAGCGGACAAGGTCCATTTCGACGTGCAGTTCACCCGCTATCGCGCCGATGGATCGGCGATCGGGCACTATCGTTCGATGTGGGTCGTCACCCAGCTCGGCGGACGCTGGGCCGCGCAATTGCGTTCGAGCTTCGCCGCCTGAGCGCTACGCGATCGGTCAGAGATCGAGGATGCCGCGCGCTTCACACTGCGGCGGATTCGTCCCGCGCTTCACCACCAGTTCGCCGCGGATGCGCCCGTACATGCCGCAGAATTTCATGCGCTCGACGTCATGGAACTCGAAGCTGAAACTATCGGCATCGGACCGAATGAGAAAGCTGCCGTGGGGCGTTTGCACGCGCGTCGCGCCGTCTTCGGTCAGGCGCCAGCGGGCGTTCCAGGATTCCTGGTTCAGGTGGATCGAGCACGTCTGAAAGTTCCAGCGGCTGTAGTAGGCGAAATTCATGACCTGATTGCCGCGTGCCTCGAAGGCAATGCGCGCCTGCAGATCGTCTTTGCCGCTGCGGCAATCGATGCGTTCGATCTTGCCGAG
>JBIKKL010000033.1:0-16335 GCA_044360365.1 Burkholderiales bacterium
TTGGACGCCTGGCGAGGATTTCCGCCAAAGTATGGCGTCGATTATCGGCGCCTTTGTTCAGCGAATTTCTGACTCGGGAGACTAGCCGCACCGCTTCTGCCCGAAGCTGAATTCGCATCGCCCGTGGAAGGAGCTGCGGTGGCCGATGTCAGTCACCACCTCCGCCTCCGCAGCCTCCACCGCCGCAGCCTCCACCACCGCATCCGCCATCTCCGCCGCCGCCAGCATCGCTGCCGAAGCCGTCGGTACAGCCGTCGACCGACGAACTGGAGAAATCGCCCCCGCAATGCACGGCACCACTCTGCTCGTTCTGCGACACGCGCCGCACGGCCCGACAATCCGCAGCGTAGCGAAAACCGTCTTCGATCCCGAGCTTCGCATCGATCGCGAACAGCAACGGCAATCGCAACGGCCGCTCCGGATTGATGTTCTCATCCTTGCACGCGAACCACCAGCACCGCCGCAGGCCCGCATTCGCTTTTCGATCGCTCCCCAGGACCACCGCGGGCGTATGGTGCATGAACGCGCCGAAGGCCTTGCTGCAGAAGGCCTCGTAGTTCCGGGTGTAGAGGATGAACTCGTGCCACAGATCGTCGGCGACCTGCGAGGGCATCGACACGAACTTCTGCCCGCTCATGGCGTAGGCAAGAAAGAACTGTCGCAGCGCGTGCGCCACCAATTGGCAATCCTTGAGCGATAGTGCAGGTCGGCGCTTGCACAAGCGATCGAAGAGGCCCTTGGGCAGTTCGAACGTGCGGATGTACTCCAGGCGCTGGAGTCTGACCCGTCGACGCCATTGCGCCAAGGCAATCCAAAGTGCCACGACCGCAATCGCCGCAAAGAAAACGTTGTGCATCGATCCTCACTGCACGAAATCAGCGCTCAGGACGGCTTCGCCGGCAGCGGCTCGACGAGCTTCTTGCGGCGATCCGGCAAGAAGCGAGGCTGACCTCCATGTGGGTCACTCTTGCAGGCGCCGAACGAGTCGAACCGACACCTTCTCGCGACGCGGCATGTCACTGCGCGCGCGTACCGAATCCATATCGACCACCCAGGCATGCAGATAGCCGACCCGGTTCACGTTCTTCTCCGTCAACCCGCGCTGTGCGTTGGAATAATCGTACTGATTCACGCGCCCGGTTTCGACCCGCACGCTGGAAGTCCAATACCATCCTTCCGGCGCCGCGGGAAAAAGCTTCGACGATCCCGCGTTCGTGCCGTGCAGGCGTTCCGCGAGGAACTTGAGTTCCTGCATCGTCGGCAGGCGCCACGGCATGCCTTCCTGCGTCGCACGGGATTTCGCCATCGTGGTGGCCTCGTTGTACGTGACAGCCAGCGCATCGCCGCTGCACGTTCCGCGATGCCACGTCATCCCCTGCACACAGCGCGACCAGGCGAGTTTCGTCTGCACGTCGATGACTGCCGCGCCATCTTCGGAAAGCGCGAACCGCGGCCCTTCCGCGGCGGATGCACCGAAACCCCAAAGACACAAGGTCGCGCCCCACAAGCACTTCCACATGGCATGAACTCGCAATGATCATCGGAGGCGCTCGATACGAAACGACGAGGGCGACTCCGCGCACCGAGTCTACCCACGGGCGTGCTCACCGAGACGCGGAACAGCGGCCCAACAACGTGCTACTTCGTGGCGCCTGTCCTGTCGCCATGCGTGGAAATCAGACCTGACCGCACACGCTCTGGTCCAGGCATCGCCTTCGTCGTATCCTCCTCGTCCCTGGATCAACCCGATTCGCGATGCCGTATCTCTGCACTTGCAAGGGGCTAGCCATCCGCATGCTGCGCCGATTCGGTCCGGCGATGTTCCTCGTCATTGCCGCCGGGACTGCACCCGCGCTGCAGGCCCGAATCATCGCTGCCCAACCGGAAAACTATCGCGCGCTGCTCGTCTCGCTCAAGCCCGGCGATACCTTGCAACTCGCGCCCGGCGAGTACCGAAACGGTCTGCGACTACACCGCCTCTCGGGCACCCGGGACGCTCCGATCGTGATTCGAGGTCCGGCGCAAGGTGAACCGGCCGTCTTCGTCGCACGCCGAGGCGCAAACACCGTCAGCATCGTCGATGCCGCCCATATCGAGCTGCGCGACGTAACGCTGGACGGCAGGAACATCCCCGTCGATGCCGTGAAGCTCGAAGGGACGGCCCGCTACGCCCATCACATCACGCTCGAAAACCTGACCATTGTCGGTCACGGTGCCGGACAGCAGATTGTCGGCATCTCCACCAAGGCGCCAGCGTGGGGGTGGGTACTGCGCCGGAATCTGATTCACGGTGCCGGTACGGGGATGTACCTCGGCAACTCGGACGGTTCCGCGCCCTTCTTCGACAGCGTCATCGAATACAACGTCGTGACGGCGCCGCTCGGCTACGCGATCCAGATCAAGCATCAGCGTCCACGTCCCGAGCTCGACCATGCCCCGAAGGATCCGCGCGTCACGCTCATTCGCCACAACGTACTGAGCAAAGCCGAAGGAGCTGCAGTCGGGCCGGCGGCGCGCCCCAACCTTCTGCTTGGCCACTTGCCGAGATCAGGCCCTGGCATGCAGGACGAGTATCACGTCTACGGCAACTTCCTGGACGACAACCCGACCGAGGCGCTGTTCCAGGCCGAAGGCAACGTCGCGTTCTACTCGAACGTGCTGCGCAACCGGTTCGGGCCCGGCATCGCCATACAACCGCACAACGACGTGCCGAAGGAGATCCGGATCTTTGACAACACGATCGTCACCCGCGGCGAACCGATCGTGATTCGCACCAACGAGCATACGCAGCCCGACCGACAGTTCGTCCACGGCAATGCGGTGTTCTCGCCGCATTACATCCGGGGCGGAGTGCAGTCCGAAAATCTTGTCTTTGCGCTCGAAGATGCGCCGCTTGCCCTCGTCGCGGCGGACGGTCCCCGCTTCGATGCGTTTCCGCGCGACGATGCGCTGCGCTGTGCCGGTCCGCGTCCGGTGTGGAGCAACGCGCCGACCGACGCCCGTTGCGACTTCAACGGGCGAGCGCGGCAAGCGGGCTACTGCGGGGCCTATGCCGGGCAGGGCACCAATCCGGGATGGGTGCCTGCGCTGGCGGTCAAGCCGAAGACGATCTGCGGCGCTCGTTAAACGTGCAGCGACGTGCAAGCATTGCACGTCGCTGCGTAGGCTATGTCCGCCGCGCCGTGATCACCGCACGCGACGACTACCTCAATCAGTAGCCGCCCTTGCCCTGCGGCGCGACGGGCTTCATCGGCGTCCAGCCGGTCAGCTTCGCGACATCGGCTTTGACATGGCTCGCCATGGCGCCGCGGTCAGTCGTGAGCATCACCATCTGGAAGCCTTGATCGATGAAGCGTTGCGTGAACTTGGCGCTGGCGGTGTGCACGCCCGCGATGATCTTGTTGCGCTTGCAGGCATCGAGGATCTTGTTGACCGTGGCGACGTGCACGGGCTCGTCGTTGTCCATCACCGGAGGCAGACCCAGAGCAAGCGCAAGATCGGTCGGGCCGATGTAGATCGCATCGAGCCCTGGCGTGGACGCAATTTCCTCCAGTTTCTCGATGCCCTCGGCCGTCTCCACCATGGCCGCGCAGATCACTTCGTCGTTGGCATACTTCTGGTAGTCGGCACCGGCGTACAGGAGTACCCGGTTCGGACCGTTGCTGCGCATGCCCTTGGGCGGATAGCGGCACGCGGCGACGGCACGTTCGGCTTCGGCGCGGTTGCTCACCATCGGCACGATGACGCCGTAGGCGCCAGCATCGAGCACTTTCATGATCATCGAGGGCTCGTTCCACGGCACGCGCACGAGGGGCGTCACGTCGGTGGTCGAGATCGCGGTCAGCATGGGCACCGCATCGGAGTAATCGATGCAACCGTGCTGCATGTCGACACAGAGCCAATCGAGGCCCGTATGCGACATCACTTCGGCAGGCAGGCAGTGTGGTATCGAAAGCCAGCCGCCGACGGCGGGCTTGCCTTCGCGCCAGAGTTGCTTCACTCGGTTCATGCGCATGGGGGGTCTCCCGTGTTTGGGTCGTGAGAATGTGGGCGCGCCGGTCGGACCGGAACGAACGCCTCGAAAGCGATCGTTCGAACTCCTCCTGGGACCGCCTGCGATTGTACGCGCAAAGGCGGCGAGCGACGCCGTCGCAGATCAGTGCTGCAGGATCTTGGACAGGAAGTACTGCGCCCGCTCGTTGCGAGCCTGCGGATTGCCGAAAAACTCGCTGGTCGCGCAATCCTCGACGATCCTGCCCTCATCCATGAACACGACCCGGTCGGAGACGCTCTTCGCGAACCCCATCTCGTGCGTGACGACCATCATCGTCATGCCGTCCTTGGCGAGTCCGACCATGACGTCGAGCACTTCGCCGACCATCTCCGGGTCGAGCGCGGATGTCGGTTCGTCGAAGAGCATCGCGATCGGGTCCATCGACAGCGCGCGCGCAATGGCTACGCGCTGCTGCTGGCCGCCGGAGAGCTGCCCCGGAAACTTGTCCTTGTGCGCAATGAGCCCGACCCGATCCAGATACCTGAGCCCGCGCTCGCGGGCCTCGTCCGGGCTGCGACCCAGCACCTTGATCTGACCCAGGGTCAGATTCTCGGTCACCGACAGATGCGGAAACAGCTCGAAGTGCTGGAACACCATGCCGACGCGCGAGCGCAACTTCGGCAGATCGGTCCTGGCATCGCCGACCGTGATGCCATCGACGACGATGTCGCCCTGCTGGAACGGCTCGAGCGCGTTCACGCATTTGATGAGCGTCGACTTGCCGGAGCCTGACGGACCGCATACGACGACAACCTCACCCTTGTCGATGGATGTCGTGCAATCGGTCAGCACGCGGAAGCTGCCGTACCACTTGCTGATGTTGCGGATCTCGATCATCGCGGCCATGGGGAATTCGCTTCTTTGTCGGGACGGGCGTCGGTTCGGAGTGCGTCAGCGGATGATGGCGATGCGGTTCTGCAGGCGCTTCACCAGGTAGGACAGCGAAAAACAGATGACGAAATAGCACACGGCCGCCAGCAGATACGCCTCGATCGGCCGATTGAAGTTCTTGCCCGAAACCTCGAACCCTTTCAGCAGATCGTAAGCACCGATCGCATAGACGAGCGAAGTGTCCTGAAACAGGATGATCGTCTGCGTGAGCAGCACGGGCAGCATGTTGCGAAACGCCTGCGGCAGCACGATGAAGCGCATGTTCTGTGCGTACGTGAGGCCCATGGCCTGCCCGGCGAATACTTGCCCGCGGGAAATCGACTGGATGCCGGCCCGCATGATTTCCGAATAGTAAGCCGCCTCGAACGCGGTAAAGGTGAGGAACGCGGAAAGCTCGGCGCCGATCGGCCGGCCGATCGCGAAGGGGATCAGCAGGAAGAACCAGAGGATCACCATGACCAGCGGAATCGAACGCATGCCGTTCACGTAGATCGTGGCGGGCACGGCAAGCCAGGGCTTGCCCGACAGGCGCATCATCGCCAACAGCGTGCCGAAGACGATGCCGCCGATCATCGCCACCAGCGTGAGCTGCACGCTGAAGAGCAACCCCTTCAGGATGTAGTTCCGGAACAGGTCCGCGTTGAAGAAGCTCAGATCGAGATCGAGCATCAGCGCGTTGCTCCGACGAAACCGGGCACGCGCACGCGACGCTCGATGAGCGCCATGACGCGGTTCACTGCGAACGCCGACATCATGTAGAGCGAGGTCACGGCGAGGTACACCTCGATCCCGCGCGAGGTTTCCTCCTGGGCCTGCAAGGCGAACAGCGTCAGCTCGGCAATGCTGACGGCAAACGCGACCGACGAGTTCTTGATGATGTTCATCGCCTCCGAGGTCAGCGGAGGAATGATGATGCGAAAAGCCATCGGCAGGATGACGTAGCGGTACGTCTGGGCGAGGGAGAGGCCCATCGCCAATCCGGCCATGCGCTGCCCGCGCGGCAGCGACTGAATGCCGGCCCGGACCTGCTCGGCGACCCGGGCGGAGGTGAAAAATCCGAGCGCAAAGACGACTAGCACGAACGGGGGCGTGGTCTTCATGAACGGCAGCAACGCCGGCACGACGTGATACCAGAGGAAGATCTGAACGAGGAGCGGAATGTTGCGAAAGAGCTCGACCCAGGCATTACCCGCGAACGCCCAACCGCGGGAGGGGAGGGTGCGAAGGGTGCCGACGACCACCCCGGCGACAAGTGCCACGATCCAGGCACATGCTGCGACCGAGAGCGTCCAGCCCCAGGCCGACAGCATCCACTGCAGATAGGTTTCGCCCCCGCCGGTATCGCGGAGAAAGACTTCCCACTCCCAGCGATAGCTCATGCGCGCGCCCGGCGGCCGGCCTCCGGCCTACTTCGCGTAAGCCTCCATCGGCTTGTCGTTGAGGTTCGCGAGCGCAGCCTTGAGCGTTGCCCCCATGGGGAGATTGACGCTGGTGTTGCGCGGCGGAATCGGCGCCATGAACCACTTGGTGTAGAGCTTCTCGAATTCGCCGCTCTTGACCATGGCGGCGATGGTGCCGTCGACCGCTTGCTTGAACGCCGGATCGTCCTTGCGCATCATGATGGCGATCGGCTCGACGGACAACACTTCGCCGACGATCCTGAAGTCGGCAGGATTCTTCGCCGTCGCGATCAGGCCGGCCAGGATGTTGTCATCCATGACGAAGGCTTCGGCACGCCCCGATTCGAGCAGCAGAAAGGAGTCGGCGTGGTCCTTGCCGAAGATTTCCTTGAAGTCGATGCCCTGCGCCCGCTCGTGCTTGCGCAGGTGCTGCACCGATGTGGTGCCGGTGGTCGTTGCCACGCTGCGATCCTTCAGCTGCGAGATCGAGGTGATCTTGGAATTCGCCTTCACCGCGGTGCGGACTTCGGTGATGTAGGTAGTGTAGGCAAACGCCACCTGCTTCTGGCGGGCGGCGTTGTTGGTGGTCGAGCCGCATTCGATGTCGACGGTACCGTTTTCGGTGAGGGGAATGCGGTTCTGCGAGGTCACCGACATGTACTGGATTTCGAGCTTGGGGAGCTTGAGCTGGTTCTTGATGCTGTCGATCGCCTTCTCGCATAGTTCGACGTGGAAGCCGGCGTACTTGCCGCCGCCCAGCGTATACGACAGCGGCGACGAGGAATCCCGTACACCCATGACGATCTTGCCGCTGTCCTTGATTTTCTTTAGGGTCCCGGTGTCCTGAGCGAACGCTGCTCCGGCGAACATCGTTGCAGCAACGGAAAGGGATAAGACGAGTTTGTTCATGGCGCTCTCCTGGCAGATCCTGCGATGGACTTCACGGAAGTTACCGCGTTTGCGCCGTGTGTGCCAGCATCGCAGAGCTAGATGTACGACTGCGTCATGCAAGCTTTGCGCCAGCTTACTCGACCGATGCTTGCGGCTACTGCGGTTCGAGTTTTGCCTTCTTCACGACGTTCGCCCAGCGCCCGATGTCGTTCACGATCATCTGATGAAACTCCGCGGGGGTGGTGCCACGGGCCTGCAGACCCACGGCCAGGAGCCTGTCCTTCGCGTCCTGCGTTGCAACGACGGCATTGATGTCCGCATTGAGACGCTGGATGATCGCCTGGGGCGTCCGCGCCGGGGCGAGGATGCCGTACCAGCCGTCGACTTCGTAGCCCGGCACACCCGTCTCGGCGATGGTGGGTATGTCGGGCAATGCCGCGGCGCGACGGACCGTCGTGACGCCAAGCGCACGAACTCTACCTGATTTGATGTGTGCCGCGGACGACGCCACGCCGGCAAAGAAGGCGGACACCTGACCGCTGATGACGTCGGTCAACGCGGGCCCGCCTCCCTTGTAGAGGATGTATACCATGTCGACGCCGGTAAGCACCTTGAACAACTCGCCGGCAAGGTGGGTCGCGTTCCCGTGACCGGTCGCGGCGTAATTGAGCTTGCCCGGGCGGGCCTTCGCGTAGGCCACGAAATCGCTCACGCTCTTCACCGGCAGCGCGGGATGGATGACGAGTACGTACGCGCCGTTGCCCACCAACCCGACGGCGGAGAGATCCTTCAGCGTGTCGTAGGGCAGCTTGCGGGAGACGTTCGGCGTGATCGCATGGCCCGCCGGAACGATGAGCAGCGTATAGCCATCCGGGGCAGCCTTGGCAGCAATGTCGGTCCCGATGATGGCGTTGGCCCCGCCCCGGTTGTCGATCACGAGCTGTTGACCAAGGCGCTCGGAAAGCGCGGGCGCCACCACCCGTCCGATGACATCCACCGCGCCCCCGGGCGGAAACGGCACGACCATGCGTATCGGCCGATTGGGATAGTTCTGCGCCATCGCGCCTGTTGCTGCAGCCAACATCGCGAGCGCTGCTGCGCTCCGCGTCCAAGCGGGCATCCACGCCATCGCCGATCTCCTCAATATTTCCGACCCTGAGTCGACCCCGAGGTCGACCCAGGGTCACGGAGGGGGGATTTTGAGGGATGAACGTGCGCGGGACCAGCCCGATGCCTCAACCCGGGGTTGCAACCCTGGGTTAAAGGCGGAAGTTGTTGACCGTCTGCTGGAGCGAACGTGAACGTTGCGAGAGCTCATGCGCCGCATCGTTGGCGCGTTGCGAGGCATGAAAATTGTCCTCGACCATGCGGGCGATGCGCTCGACGTTGCGTGCGATCTGTTCGGCAGCAGCCTTCTGTTCCCGGCTTGCATGGGCGATGGCGTCGATTCCGTCGCGAGCAGCGCGGGCCTGGCGATCGATGTCGTCCAGCACCGTCGCTGCCTTGGCCACGCTTTGCACGCTCTCATCGACCTTCCTCGCGCTGTCGCCCATCGTGTTGACGACATCGCCCGTGCCGTGCCGGATCGACTCGATCATGTCCGTGATCTCCGCGGTCGCTTTGGCGGTGCGTTCGGCGAGCTTGCGTACTTCGTCGGCCACCACGGCGAATCCGCGTCCCTGTTCGCCGGCTCGTGCGGCTTCGATGGCCGCATTCAGCGCGAGCAGATTGGTCTGATCTGCCACGTCACGAATCACGCTCACGATCGATCCGATCTGATGTGTACGCTCGGTGAGGCGTTCTACGAGTTCCGCCGAGCTGCGACTTGTCGCTGCTGCCGCATTGATGTCGCTCGATACGCATTCGACCCGGGTCTTGCCATCCACGGCGGCCGCCGATGCCGACTGGGCGAGTTGCGTCGCCTCTCCCGCGTTGTCCGCCACATGGCCGATGGACACGGTGATTTCTTCGATCGCCGCCGCAGCCGCGTTCGACTCTTCGGTCTGAGCCTGCGATCCGCGATTGATCTGTTCCGCACTTTCGGCGAGCCCGGCAGCGGCCGAGGCGACGGCTTCGGCCATCCGGCTCGCTTCGAGGATCATCGATCGCAGGTGTGCCTGCATTCCCGCGAGCGAAACGAGCAGCTGAGCCGCCTCGCCGCCGCCCCTGACCTCGATGTTGCGCGTCAGATCGCCCCGGGCGATCTGATCGGCGTTCTCGACCGCGAGCCGAATCGGATCCATGATCGTCTTCTCGACCAGCCACCAAAGCAGCGCCAACGCGGCAACCACGACGACCACAGCACCGATCAGCGCGGCCCACAGCGTGTTGACCGCCGATGCCTTGCTGGCCGTAAACGCCGCCACCGATTCCGACGACGAGGCATCCGCAGCTCGGACCAGAAGCTCCATCGGCGCTCGATCGATACCAGCCACCTTCTCATCGCCCGCCATCGGATCCCCAGAGGCCGACTTGAACGCCTGAAGGCCGACCCGATACCTCTGACCCATCGCATCGTGAGCGGATCGGAATTCGCCAAGCGCCTTGCGGGCCTCAGGGTTGCTCGTCGACTCGGCAAGCCGACGCGAGAGATCGGCTACCGCTGCTTCGGATTTCTCGAACGCCGCCCAGTAGCGATCGAGTGCGGCGGGCTCCTTGCCTCGCAGCAGCACGTTCTTCCATGCCTGGACCTGATCCTTGTAGGCGATCTGCAGGGTGCTCACGCTGCGTTCGTCGCGCAGCGACGTTTCGCCCGCACGTTCGAACGCCCCGATCGCATTCCAGAGACCCACCATTGCGAAGATCACGACGACGAGCAGAAAACTCGTTCCCGACCCCGCGATGAGAAATATGCGTCCGCGTATACCGACTGTTGCCATCGCCTTCGAATTCCTGTTTGCCTTGAGAACGTGCCCCCGCCGCTTGCACCGCCGCACGAGGTGCGAAACCACCTGACGACCACAATTACGTCGATGCCGTCACGCTTCTTGAGCTTGAATCGGCTCCAAACGGCACCGCATCTTGTTGCTTCACGACACACGGATCGCGCTCGGACGACCTCAAGAACTCACCCCATGAGCCGTAGGCACTTTTCGAATCGGCGGGCCGAACGATCATCAGCCTGCACCGGACGCCCCGTGTGAGAGGAAGAACATGCGAAGGACCCCGACGAAGATCGCCCCATCGGTACCGCGACCGGATACGCCACAGACCACCGCAGAGGTCGTAAGGTTGAGCACGCCACACGACGACCTCGTCCACGAGGCCGAAGCAGTGCGCCACCGTCTGCTTGCCGCGGCCCTGGATCACGCGGGCGACGCCATTCTCATCAAGGATCTCGATGCGCGCGTGATCTACTGGAATCGGGAAGCCGAGGCGCTCTATGGGTTCAGCGCAGAGGAGGCGCAGGGGCAGTCGATCCGCCGTCTCCATGGTTCGGACTTGTCGGACGACCAGTGGAACGAAGTGATGTTGCGCATCCGATCCGGCATGACGAGCAAGCGTCGGGCAGAGCGCCGATGCAAGAACGGCCGGATCGTCACCGTCGACATCACGAACGCGCCGCTATTCGACGCCCATGGACAACTCTGCACCGAAATGACGGTGGCACGCGACGTCTCCGAGCTCGACCGCGTCGAACGCTCGCTCACGGCCGCACGTGCCGATCTGGAAACGAAACTCGATCAGCTGCAGGCGACGAACACGAATATCGAACGCGAGATCCAGGAACGGCGCGACATGGAGTACGCCCTGCAGAACGCCAACGTCGAACTGAAGGAGATGGTCAACGACCTCAAGTGGTTCAACCACGAGAGCGACGTCTTCAGCGAGATGGCCGAGATCCTTCAGGCGTGCCGCAATTTCGACGAAGCCTTTGCCGCGATCAGCGAGTACGGACAAAAGCTGTTGCCCGACGCGGCAGGCCATTTCTTCGTCTTCCGCGATTCTCGCGATGCGCTCGAGCACGCTGCATGCTGGGGCGAAGAACTGACGGGCGAGCGCATGATCGCCCCCGATGCCTGCTGGGCGCTGCGCCGCGGTCAGGTCCATCACGTCGGCCACCGCAGCCGCTTGCGATGCTCGCACGTGAGCCCGGAAGCCATCGGCTCGGTGTGCCTGCCGATCGTCGGTCAAGGACAGACGCTCGGACTGCTGCACGTGGCCGCCTACCACGAAGAGTGGGACAACCCCAAGCAGGGCGAAATCACCCTGCGCCGGCTGCGCACGATGGCCGATCGCGTCGGCCCGGCACTCGCCAATCTGAAGCTGCGCGAGACGCTGCGCACGCTTTCGATCCGCGACCCCCTCACCGGACTATTCAATCGACGCTATCTCGAAGAATCGCTCGTGCGCGAACTGCATCGTGCCGCGCGCTCCGACAAGCCGCTCTCGGTGATCATGATCGACGTCGATCACTTCAAGCGCTTCAACGATCAGTTCGGTCACGAGGCCGGTGACCTCGTGCTGCGAACCTTCGCCGAAATCATTCAGCAGCACATCCGCAAGAGCGACATGGCATGCCGTCTCGTTGGCGAGGAGCTGGTGGTCGTCCTGCCCGACGCCGGCCTCGACGTGGCGAGTGCGCGCGCCGAGGCCCTGCGCCAGGCTATCCATGATCTGCAGTTGCGCTATCAGAACAAGCCGCTCGGCAGCGTGACGGCCTCCTTCGGCGTGGCAGTCTATCCGGACCACGCCGTCACGTCCGAGGCATTGCTCCAGTTGGGCGATACCGCGCTCTACCGCGCGAAGCACGAAGGCCGCAATCGCGTCTGCATCGCCAAGGCCTGATCCGTCCGGAAAATCGGTGCCCGAAATTCGGTGCCAGGCACGTGCCTGGCACCGAATTTTTCGCGCTTCGGGTAAGCTCGCAATCCCGATAGCCCACAGCGAGGACGGCATCCATGGCACAGAACCATTTGCTCAGCATCGAAGACGGCGTCGCACTGGTGACGCTCAACCGCCCCGAGGCGCTCAACTCCATCAATCGCGCCATGCGACTCGAGCTGCTGGAGCTTTGGCCTCAGCTCGACATGGACAAGAACGTGAAGGTGATCGTCCTCACCGGCGCGGGGGACAAGGCGTTCTGCACCGGCGCAGATCTGAAGGAGCGCTCGGCACGCACGACCGAAGAGATGGTCTACGACCGGCACTACCTCACGGGAAAGTCGAACGGCGCCCTCTCCAGCATCACCAAACCGGTCATCGCCGCCATCAAGGGCTATTGCATGGCGGGGGGCTACGAGATGGTGCTCCAGTGCGACATCGCCATCTGCGCAGAAAACTCGGTCTTCTCGCTGCCCGAAGTCACGCACGGCTTCTTCCCCGGCGGCGGCGCCTGCCAGCGACTGCCGCGTCTGGTCGGATATCAGCTCGCTCGAGAACTGATCTTCACCGGCCGGCGCTGGAACGCCCAGGAAGCGAAGGATATGGGCCTCGTCAATCGCGTCGTCCCGGCCGACAAGGTCATGGAAGAAGCCATGGCCATGGCGAAGAAGATCGCATCCTATCCTTCCGTCGGCGTGATTCAAGCCAAGCGCGCCATGAATCAGGCCATGGAAGTGGGGCTGTCCGCCGGACTGCGCTACGACGTCGAAGCCTGGGTGGGCTGCATGCACTCGGACGAGTGGAAGGACAAGCTCGCGGGATTCGTACGCAAGGAGCGCAGGTCCTGAGTCGGATCCGGGGATGGATCGCGCCACCTCCTTGAGGAGGCAAGTGTCGATTCCGAAACGATATCGGCCATGAAGCCCGTTGGCATAATCGGTGCCAGCGGGAGCGTCGGCCGGAGGATCGTCGCGATGCTGCTCGCGCGCGGCACCCCGGCACGGTGTCAGACCCGGGCGCGCGCGAAGCTCAACGACCTGGCATCCAGTGCCGAGGTGCACGAATTCGATCCGGCGGACCGAACGGCCCTCGGTTCCTTCGTCCGCGGCTGCAGCGCCATCGTCTACGCGCTCGGCATCGATCGGCTCGGCCCGACGACGCTATTCTCGGCGTCCACCACAGCGCTGCTCGACGCAATGCGAACCGAAGGCGTGGAGCGGCTCATTGCGATCACCGGCGTCGGCGCGGGCGAGACTCGCGGCCACGGCGGATTCCTGTATGACCGCATCCTCTATCCGCTCTTTACTCGTCATCGCTATCGAGACAAGAACATCCAGGAGGCACTGATCGCCGCCTCCGCGCTGCGCTGGACGATCGTAAGACCAGCGCCGTTTCGCGATGGCATCGCTTCCGCCCCGCTGGAGGTCCTTATCCGCATCGAACCCGATACGATGCTGACCTGTGTCGCGCGCGAAGAAGTCGCCCGCTTCGTGGTGGACGAGCTGGAGGACGAGCGCTACGTTGGGCTACGCCCGTTCATCGGTCATCGCGTCTGATCCTTAGCTTTGCACCGCTCACAGGGCGTCGTTGCGTTGTACGGATCACACCGCGCGGGCCCACTGCCGTGGCACAAGTTGCCTTGACGCGCGCATAATGTTCGAAGCGGCGCCGCGGAATCGGTGGGCGATGCTCCGCACACAAGGAGGAGGAGAAGATGAACAGCATTCGAACCTGGCTCGGCGTACTGGCCTGCGTGCTTGCGACGACCCTGTCGCCTGCACGCGCCGCCGACGTATCGTCGACGAACTTCCCGACACGTGCCGTGCGATTCATCGTGCCCTACCCGCCGGGCGGCTCGACAACGTTCACCGCACGAGAGATCGCGCTGCAGCTGACCGAGGCCTGGGGTCAGCAGCTGGTCATCGACAACCGCGGCGGCGCCGGCAGCATCATCGGTCACCAGCTCGCAGCGACGGCCACGCCGGACGGCTATACGATCGTCCTCGGCACCTCCGCCGGGCTGTCCATCGCGCGTGCCCTGGGCACGAAGCTCCCTTACGATCCGAAGAAGGACTTCGCTCCCATCGGGCTCGCGGTCTACGCGCCGTACATCTTCGTCGTTCATCCTTCGCTGCCCGTGACCAACGTGAAGAGCTTCATCGACTACGCGCAGAAGAATCCGGGGAAGCTCAACTACGCGTCGTCCGGCGCGGGGACGCCCAATCATCTCGGCGGCGAGATGCTCGACGTCATGGCGGGCATCAAGACCGTCCATGTCGCCTACAAAGGTGGCGGGCCGGCGATGATCGATCTGCTGGCTGGCCAGATCCAGTACATGCTCTCCGCCTTTCCGCAAGCGTTGCCGCACGTCAAGACGGGGCGGCTGCGGGCGATCGGTGTCGGCCACTCCGCGCGCACACGCATCGCGCCGGAGTTGCCGCTGATCGCAGACGTGCTCCCCGGTTTCAACAACACGACCTGGTATGGTTTGCTCGCACCCGCCGGCACGCCTGCGGCAATCGTTGCCCGCATGAATGCCGATCTCAACAAGGCGCTCACTCATCCGGATCTCATACGCCGCATGATCGCCGGAGGGGTCGAACCCGCGGGCGGACCGCCCGAAGCACTGGCCACCACAATGGAGTCGGAGACCGACCGCTGGCGGGAGATCATGAAGAAGGCAGGCCTATCGGCCAGCTCGATTCGTTGACGAACGCGTACACGGGCACGCCATCGATTCCGGAGGAGACGGTATGTACGACACCAACCAATGTTCGGCTGCGATCGCACTGGCGCTCGGGATCGGCTTCGCTGCGCCCGCCGCAGCGCAATCCGCACCGGATTTTCCGACCCGACCCATCCGCTTTCTCGTTCCTGTCGCCCCCGGTGCCGGCAACGACATCACGGCACGCTCGATCGCCCAGAAGATGACGCAGGCCTTCGGCCAGCAAGTCGTCGTCGACAATCGCGCCGGCGCATCCGGCGCCATCGCCTTCGACATCCTCACCAAGGCGCCCGCCGACGGCTATACCTTGCTCATGGCAGCCGCCAGCCATGCGATCAACACCGTGACGCTGCCGAACTGGTCTTACGACATATCCAGGGACGTCACCGCCGTATCGCAAGGGACCTCGCTCGCGTATGTCGTCTACTCTCACCCCGCGGTACCCATCGGCAGCTTCAAGGAGCTGATCGCCTACGGAAAGAAGTATCCGGGCAAACTCAATTACGGCACACCGGGGCTCGCGAGTTCGCAGCATCTGGGTTGGGAGTTGGTGCAGCACCTCACGGGCGCGAAATTTACGCACGTGCCCTACAAGGGGGGAGCCCCCGCCATCACGGCGACGATCGCGGGCGAGTTGCAGTTCGGCTTCATCACGGTTATCAGCCTGCGCCCGCATTTGAAGGCCGGACGCGTCAAGGCCCATGCGGTCAGTTCGAGCAAACGCATGGCAGCCATGCCGGATTTGCCGACGATCGCAGAGTCGGGCGTGCCGGGTTTCGAACTCGACCAATGGTATGGTGTCGTCACCACGGCCAAGACGCCGCCGGCCATCGTCAACAAACTTTCGCGAACCATCAGCGAAGCCGTCAATGCACCGGATGTTGCACAACGGCTCGCCGCGGACGGTTCGACTGCAGTCGGATCCACGCCCGAGCAGTTTGCCGGCGTGATACGAGCCGAGATCGCGAAATGGCGCAAGGTGCTCAAGGAAACCGGCATCGCCGTGAACTGATCCGCGCAGCTCACCCGGAGATCCCGATCTGGAGCGCCCATGGAGCAGCCACGCCATCCGCCCCATCACGCGCTGCAACGCCCCACCCTCGATCGATCGGCCGCTTCGGCACCAGCGCGTCCATCGTAACTCCCGCGAGGCACTCAACCATTGGGCGGCGAGGCCGCTGATGAGTCGGGGCTCGGAAATCAACGGCAAGCCGGCCGCACGCGAATTCGCGCGCCTGGTCGGGCTCGACGTGACCGAGCTCACGCCCATGATCTTTTCTACCCATCCGGTGGTCGTTCGCGTCGGGGGCCAGTACTTCGTGCGCTCCATTGCGCAGGTAAACGCAGACGACAGCCTCACCTTTTTCTGCGCCATCGACGAGGGCATCGTGCTGCGGATCGCCCAAGGGGTCGATATGGTGGAGAATCTTCAGCAGGCTTTCGCCAATGTTCATGCCGCGATAGGTCCACCGCAACTGGTGCTCGGTTGCGACTGCATCCTGCGCCGACTCGAAAGCGAGCGCGTGGGATCAAAGACCAGATCGGACGCA
>JBIKKL010000034.1:0-16298 GCA_044360365.1 Burkholderiales bacterium
GCCGTCAAGAACGCGCAAGCAGCGTTATGCCTGCGCCACGGCGAGTGGAACTGCTGGTCACGCGCGGGTCTTCTCCTTGACCTCGCCTTCGATGGTCTGCCCCGTCGAGGCGGGGATCTCTCCGACCGGCTGCGTCGACTTGTCGTCCTCGGACTTGACTCCCTCCTTGAAGCCGCGCACTGCGCCGCCGAGGTCCGTTCCGAGGTTCCGCAGCTTCTTCGTTCCAAACACGAGCACCACGACGAGCAGGACGATAAGCCAATGCCAGATGCTGAAACTACCCATGAGAGAACTCCTTAGACTCGCGCGATCATCGGCGGCAGGACATCCTTGCCGCCGACCACGTGCATGTGCAGATGCATGACTTCCTGACGGCCGACCCGACCGGTATTTACGATTGCACGAAAGCCGTCGGAGGCACCGGCCTCCTCGGCCAAACGTCGCGCGACGACCATGAGCCGCCCCATCGCCGGCTCATGCCTGGCTTCGAGATCGGCCATAGATACCACATGCTCCTTCGGAACGATCAACAGATGCACTGGCGCGACGGGACTGATATCGTGGAACGCATAGACAAGCTCGTCCTCGTAGACCTTGCGGCTCGGTATTTTGCCCTGGACGATCTTGCAGAAGATGCAGGCTTCCATAGTTCTTTCGTACCGGATTCGAACCGCTACGCGCGGTTCGCCTTCTCGTCGATGCCGGAAATGCCTTCGCGCCGGCGCAGTTCGGCCAGCACGTCGTCGGGTTTGAGCCCATGCCACGCCAACAAGACCATCGAGTGAAACCAGAGATCCGCGACTTCCCGAACCACGTTCAGTTTATCACCCTGCTTGGAGGCGAGCAGACACTCGGTGGCCTCCTCCAGCACCTTGCGCAAGATGACGTCTTCCCCACGTGAAAAGAGACTCGCCACATAAGACGAACCGGCATCGGCTGTACGTCGGCCCTCGAGCGTCTCTCCCAGCCGCTGCAGAATCCCGGCATCGATCACTGGACCTTCCCTCCCTTGCTATCGGCGTGGGTATGTCCCGCCCCATAAATTTGATCCGGATCCTTCATGACAGCATCGGTGACGACCCATTGATCGGCTTCAAGCCTGCGGAAGAAGCAATTCGCGCGCCCAGTGTGACACGCGATGCCCCCGACCTGCTCGACTTCGAGCAGTATGACGTCCTCGTCGCAGTCCAGCCGAATCGAGCGCACCTTCTGGATGTGGCCCGACTCCTCGCCCTTGCGCCATAGCCGCTTGCGGGAGCGCGACCAATAGACAGCGGCACCGGTCTCGGCAGTTTCCCTGAGCGCTTCACGGTTCATCCAGGCGACCATGAGCACCTTCCCCGTCTGCGCATCCTGCGCGATGGCCGGAACCAACCCGTCCTGGGACCAGTTGATTTCGCGCAGCCAGCGGTCGTTCGTTGCCATGATTCCCGATATGCGTTCAGTTGCGTGCAACTCAAAGCCGCACTTCGATGCCGCGGCGGGCCATGTGCGCCTTGACAGCGGCGACCGTCAATTCGCCGTAGTGAAATACGCTCGCCGCCAGGACTGCGTCTGCATGTCCGGCAAGTACCCCGGTGGCGAAGTGATCGATATCTCCGACCCCGCCGCTCGCAACGATCGGAATCTCCAAAGCATCGGAAAACGCGCGTGTGAGCTCCAGATCGAAGCCTTGGCGGGTTCCGTCGCGATCCATGCTGGTCAGGAGAATTTCACCGGCACCGGCCGACTGCATGCGCCGTCCCCATTCTAGCGCGTCGAGCCCGGTGGCACGCCGACCGCCGTGGGTATAGACCTCCCAGCGCAGCTGCGACGCGCCAACCACACGCTTCGCATCGATGGCAACGACGATGCACTGAGATCCGAATCGCCCGCAGGCGTCGGCCACGAATCGCGGATTCTCTACGGCAGAGGTGTTGATGCTGACCTTGTCCGCACCGGCATTGAGCAGGCTGCGCACATCGTCGATCGCCCGCACGCCTCCGCCGACTGTCAGCGGAATGAAGACTTGTGCTGCAACGTCTTCGATGATCTTGAGGATCAGGCCACGGCCGTCGGAACTCGCCGTGATGTCGAGGAACGTCAGTTCGTCTGCGCCCTCGGCGTCGTAGCGGCGGGCGATCTCGACGGGATCGCCGGCGTCACGCAGACCGACGAAATTCACTCCCTTCACCACGCGACCGCCGGTCACGTCGAGGCACGGAATGATGCGTTTGGCGAGTCCCATGGTGAACGATTCCTGCGCCTCGCAAGCGGTCCGTGAGCGTACTCAAGCCCCGCAGCTCAGCTTTTCCCGGATTGGGCCAGGGCAACCGCCTTGGCGAAATCGAGCGTGCCCTTGTAGATGGCGCTGCCGGTGATTGCGCCGATCACGCCCTCGGATTCCACCGTGCACAATGCTTCGATGTCTTTCAGGTCAGTAATGCCGCCGCTCGCAATGACCGGAACGCTCAGCTCGCGCGCGAGCCGCACCGTGGCATCGATGTTCACGCCGCTCAGCATGCCGTCGCGACCGATGTCGGTATAGATGATGGCTTCGACGCCGTAATCCTCGAACTTCTTGGCGAGATCAATGACCGAGTGACCCGTCATCTTCGACCATCCTTCGACCGCCACCTTGCCATCGCGGGCATCGAGCGCGACCATCACGTGCCCCGGAAACGCGCCGCAAGCATCGTGCAGGAACCCGGGCGTCTTGACCGCTGCTGTGCCGATGATGACGTAGCTCACGCCGTCGTCGAGGTAGCGCTCGATCGTGTCGAGATCCCGGATACCGCCGCCGAGCTGGACGGGCATGTCTTCCCCGGCCGCCGCAACGATCTTCTTGATCACGGATTCGTTTTGCGGAATGCCGGCTCTTGCACCGTTGAGATCCACCACATGCAGGCGCTTGGCGCCCTGGGCGCGCCAGTGCGTGGCCATGGCCGGCGGATCTTCGGAGAAGATCGTCGCCTGTTGCATATCGCCTTGAACCAGGCGAACGCACTTGCCGTCCTTAAGGTCGATCGCAGGAATAATTAGCATAGCGGCTTGAAACGAACGAAATGAGGCTGTCGGTGAACAATGACAGGAATGGGCACCCGGCGAATACTTTTCGTAGACATCGCGTCGATGAAACGCTGCAGGGATCGATCAGGCAGGCGCCGAAGCTTTGCTCTCCCGGATCGGCACCTGGCCGTCCCAGTCGGCAAAATTCCTGAGTAGCGCTAAGCCGGCTGCCTGGCTTTTCTCCGGGTGGAATTGCACGGCGAAGATATTATCGCGGGCGACGGCACACGTAAACCGAAACGGATAGCAGCTCGTCCCGGCGACGATGCCAGTATCGACAACTTCCGGATAGTAGCTGTGCACGAAATAGAACCTGCTGGCGTCTGCGATATCGTTCCATAGGGGGTGCGCGATCTCTTGACGCACGTGATTCCATCCCATGTGCGGCACCTTCAGGCGAGAACCGTCGTCCGCAACCATTGCCTCGACCGGAAAACGCTTCACTCGCCCCCGGAAAATCCCGAGCCCGGCGATATCGCCTTCTTCGCTCAGTTCGAACAGCATCTGCAGACCGATGCAGATGCCCAGAAACGGTTTGCGTCGTGCTGCATCCAGCACGGGCGCGCGCAAACCTCGCTGGTCCATCTCGCGCATGCAATCGGGCATCGCGCCCTGCCCGGGAAACACGACGCGGTCGGCGCCTGCAATAACGTCAGGATCACTCGTCACTGCGACCCGAGCCTGCGGCGCAACATGCTCCAGAGCCTTTGCCACCGAACGCAGGTTGCCCATGCCGTAATCGACGACTGCAATCGTGTTCATGGGCTGACTATCCGGCGCATTTGTCAAAAAAGTGGGAATCGATCGAACCGCCGCTCAAAGCGTGCCCTTCGTCGAAGGCACGACGCCCCCCAGGCGGGGATCGAGTTCGATCGCCATGCGCAACGCGCGCCCGAACGCCTTGAAGACCGTTTCGGCCTGATGGTGGGAATTCACGCCGCGAAGATTGTCGATGTGCAGCGTCGCTTTCGCGTGATTCACGAAACCCTGGAAGAACTCGCGCACCAGGTCGACATCGAATTCACCGACGCGGGCACGCGTGAACGGCACGTGAAACTCCAGGCCCGGACGCCCCGACAGATCGATCACCACGCGCGACAAGGCCTCATCCAGCGGAACATAAGCATGCCCATACCGGCGCACACCGGCCTTGTCGCCGAGCGCCTGAGCAAAAGCCGCGCCGATCGCTATGCCGACATCCTCGACGGTATGGTGGGCGTCGATGTGCAGATCTCCCCTGGCACTGATCTCGAGATCCACGAGACCATGACGGGCAATCTGATCGAGCATGTGATCGAGAAACGGCACGCCCGTGTCGATCGCTGCGTGGCCGGTGCCATCGAGCCGAACGCGCACGGTAATCTGCGTTTCCAGGGTATTGCGAGTGACTTCGGCTTCACGCATGTCGATCACCGATCTCTTCGATGCTTTTCTTCAGTGCACTTAAAAATGCCGCGTTCTCTTCCGGCTGCCCCACCGTGACTCTCAGACAGTCGTGGAGGGCCGGATGCGAACCGGTCAGCTTCTTGATGAGGATGCCGCGCCGCTTGAGCGATTCGAATACTTCCGCAGCGGCAGCAACCTTGAAGAGTATGAAATTGGCATCGCTAGGGAACGCGTGCACGCCAGGGATGGCTTTCAGCCCTTGCGTCAGCCGCGAACGCTCGCCGCGGATGTTGGCAGCCTGAGCATCGAGTACGCCCTGATGTCCGAGTACGTGCAGGGCTACGCGCTGCGTGAGCACGTTGAGGTTGTAGGGCAAACGCACCTTGTCCAGTTGTGCCAACCATTCACGCCGACCTGCGATCAGTCCGAGTCGCAGCCCGGCCAGACCGAGCTTCGACACCGTGCGCATTACGAGAAGATTCGGAAACTCAGGCAGACGCGCCATGAAGCTTGCCTGAGCGAAGGGGTGGTATGCCTCGTCGACGATGACCAGCCCGGGCGCGGCCCGGATGATCCGCTCGATATCCTTTGCGTCGAAGAGATTGCCGGTCGGATTGTTCGGATAGGCGAAGAAAGCGAGCGCCGGTCGATGCGTATTCATTGCCTCGAGTACCGCCCCGACGTCGAGGCGATAGTCGGCGTTCAGCGGAACCCCGACGAAACGCAGCCCGCACACCTTCGCAACCATCGCGAACATGACGAACGAAGGCTCGACGCCGAGGAGCGCAGCCCCAGGCTGCGCACACGCCTGGCAAAGCATCTGGATGATTTCGTCCGACCCGTTGCCGAGCAGCACATCCATGCCTTGCGGCACTGCCATCGTTTCGCGCAGCAACACCCTGAGTTCGCGCGCTTCGGCATCCGGATACCGGTTGAGTGAGGACTGCGCCGCGATCTGCCCGACCTGTACGCGAAGATCGTCCGGCAACCCATACGGGTTTTCCATGGCGTCGAGCTTGATCATGCCCGCACTGTCGGGCACGTGATAGCTCGACAGCGCGCGAATCTCGCTGCGAACGACACGCTGGACCCAGGCATCGACCGACATCGATGCGCCGAAAGATTCTGCTTCCATCATGCGCGAATGTTACCTGAATCGGTGCACGCGTACCGCGCTGCCGTATGTAGCATCGACATCATGCGCTCGGCACCGAGACGATCCAGCCTTCCACCGGATCCATACTCTCAGGCAGGCCGAAATTGCTCGTGCGACGCTGCCAGCCCCAAGCCGCCTGCAACGCGCACAACACGGCATCGAGCCTGTCTCCGGAGCCATCCTGAACGAGAGAGTCGACGAGCCGCGCTTCCCCATGCAAGCGCATGCCTTTCAAGCCTTCATTTACGAGCGTCTGCACGATCCGTTGCCGCATGTCGGCACGTGCCGGCGTCTGCTTGCTTGGCGCATCGTTCTTGTACGACAACCGACCCTGGCCGGAAAACAGCCGTCGCACCGCGAATCCCGGATAGGCCTCGAGGGCCACCCGTTCGGAATCGGCCTCGTACATTCCCGGTACACGCACCCCTGCTCGCGGCAAGCGACATGCCCCCTCCAGGAACATGAGCGCCACCGGCGGATTGACCAGTTTCAACGGACTGTGGGAACCCGCAGCCGCATCGCCGCGTCGGTAGCAGTACTTGTCGCCGATGGGCCGCCGTGCACGGTGCGCATCGAGCGCGCCTCGCAGCCCCTCGCGACCCAACCCGCGGCAGTACCGTGTCAGCGCTTCCCAATCCGTGGGCCATGCGAGTTCGACCAATGCCGAGCGCGGAAGCCCGAACGGAAAGTCGAATCCGCCGACCCAGGGCCCCGGACGACGCAACCATTCCTCATACGCCGGCAGCGTCGACAAACCTTCGATCCCGTCGAGCGTGAAAACATCGTCTCGCAGGCAACCGCTTGCCACGACGATCGGCTTGACCGCACGCGGTGCGCTGGTGAAATCCACGCCGTGAATGCGCATGGGCCGATCCGAACCCACCATGGGTTCAAGCGCCAAGCCACTCGCAAAGTGCTCGCAGGTCCGCAAACTCGACACGTTCGCAAGGCCCCCCAACCCACGCACGACCATGACGATTGATCCAGGCCGCGCGACTGCCGGCATCGACCGCCCCGCGCACGTCGAGTTCGGCATCGTCGCCGACGTGCAGCACCTCGTGCGGGGAGCAACCGAGCGCGTCGCAAGCCGCATGAAAAATGCGCGGATCGGGCTTCGGACAGCCGGCGGAACGCGCATTCACCACGGCAACGAAATGGGTGCCGATGCCGATCCGGTGAACATCCGCATTGCCGTTGGTAATCACTGCGAGCTTGTAGCGTCGTGACAGCCGCTCCAGGGACTCCTGGACCTCGGGAAAGAGATCGATCCGGTTGCGAGCCTCGAGAAACACCTCCATCGCCGCTTCTGCGAGTGTGTGATCCTCACCATGCAGCGACAGCGCCCGCCGCAACGATTCCAATCGCAGCGCCGTGAAATCGTGAGCAAGATGCGGCAACTCCTTCGCCAACCCGCGTCGGTACAGTGCAAACGCCGCGGGTGGGAGTGCAAGGGCGAACTTCGGGGCGCGCTCGGCGCACCACTCGTGCAACAAGCGCTCCGCACGTTCGATCACGGGCTCGACGGCCCAGAGGGTATCGTCGAGGTCGAGCGTAATGGCTTTGACGCGATCGGGCATGAGTACCTTCGTCAGCCGGCTGCATCCGGCGCAAAACGCGCTCGACGACGATTATTCCGAATCGTCGTGCGAACCCTGGATTCGGTAGCGAGCCGAAAGGGCATGAGCCGACAGCCCTTCACCGCGCGCGAGCGTGTGCGCAATCCGACCCAATTTGTCGGCGCCGGCTCTCGATACGGCAATCAAGCTCGATCGCTTCTGGAAATCGTAGACGCCCAGCGGAGAGGAGAACCGTGCACTGCGCGACGTGGGCAGCACGTGATTCGGCCCGGCACAATAGTCGCCAAGCGCTTCGGACGTATAGCTGCCCACGAAGATGGCACCGGCATTGCGGATTCGCTCGACGAGCGATTGGGCGTTCGACGCAGCGAGTTCGAGATGCTCGGGCGCGACCCGATTGACGAGCGCACATGCTTCGTCAGGATCGCGCGCGTGAATGAGTGCACCGCGTGCCCCGAGAGAGGCTTCGATAATGGCTTTGCGCGGCATCGCGGGAAGCAGCTTGTCGATGCTCGCCGCCACCTTGTCGAGGAATGCGTCGTCCCAACTGATCGCAATGGCTTGCGCGACCTCGTCATGCTCGGCCTGCGAGAACATGTCCATGGCGATCCAGTCGGGATCGTTGGTGCCATCGCAGACGATGAGGATCTCCGACGGTCCGGCCACCATGTCGATGCCGACCACGCCGAACACGCGCCGCTTCGCTGCAGCAACATACGCGTTGCCCGGCCCGACGATCTTGTCGACCGCCGGAATCGTCGCCGTGCCGTAAGCCAGCGCCGCCACCGCCTGGGCACCGCCCACGGTAAACACGCGATCGACACCCGTCAGCGCCGCAGCAGCGAGGACCAGATCGTTTCGTTCGCCCTTCGGGGTCGGTACGGTCATGATGATTTCGTCGACACCGGCAACCTTCGCCGGAATCACGTTCATCAGCACCGTCGACGGATACGCTGCTTTCCCGCCGGGAACGTAGACGCCCACGCGCTCCAGCGCCGTCACCTTCTGCCCCAGCACCGTGCCATCGGCCTCGGTGAAACTCCAGCTCTGCGCCCGCTGGTGTTCGTGGTAGCTGCGAATCCGCGCGGCGGCCTCTTCGAGCGCGCACCGCTTGGTTTCGTCGATGCGGTCGAGCGCTGCATGGAGTTCGCTGCGCGGCACCTCGAGCTCTTGAACGCTGAGCGCTTCGACGCCGTCGAATCGACGCGTGAGTTCCAACACCGCGTCGTCGCCCCGCGAACGGACGGCGTAAATGATGTCCGAAACCGCTTGCTCGACTCTGGGATCCTGGGCGGCCTCGAAGGCGAGCAGTTCGGACAGCCTGCGCTCGAAGTCGGGATCGATGCTGCGTAGGCGAGCGACGCTCATGAGTCCGCCCGAGCGTTCGCCTTGCTGTCGCCCGAGCGAACCGCCCGTTCGAATGCCTCGATGACGGGCTGCAACGCGTCGTGCTTCAGCTTGAGCGCTGCCTGATTGACGATAAGCCGGGACGAGATATCGTCGATCAACTCCACGGCAACGAGGTCGTTCGCCTTGAGCGTGGAACCGGTACTGACGAGGTCGACGATGGCATCGGCAAGCCCGACCAGGGGCGCCAGCTCCATCGAACCATAGAGCTTGATGAGGTCGACGTGCATGCCTTTCGAGGCGAAGTGCTCGCGCGCCGTTTTCACATATTTGGTCGCAACACGGATGCGTGCGCCACGCCGTACAGCGGCTTCGTAGTCGAAGCCAGCGCGCACCGCGACCATCATGCGGCAACGCGCGATGCAAAGATCGAGCGGCTGATACAGGCCCTGCCCTCCGTGCTCCATCAGGACGTCCTTGCCCGCGATACCGAGATCGGCGGCGCCGTACTGAACGTAGGTCGGCACGTCGGTTGCACGCACCAGGACGATGCGCGTATCGGCGCGGTTCGTCCCGAGAATGAGCTTGCGCGACTTCTCGGGATCCTCTGCCGGCACGATGCCGGCGGCCGCCAGCAGCGGCAGTGTCTCTTCGAAGATCCGTCCCTTCGACAAGGCGATGGTGAGTCCCGTCATGATGCCCGCCGGATACTGGCGCCGAGCGCCGAGAGCTTCGTTTCGATGCGCTCGTAACCCCGATCCAGATGATAGATGCGATCGATTGTCGTCTCGCCGCTCGCAACGAGGCCGGCCAGCACCAGGCAGGCCGAGGCCCGCAAATCGGTGGCCATGACCGTCGCGCCATCGAGGTTCGCTACCCCCTTCACGATGGCCGTGTTGCCTTCGACTTCGATATCGGCGCCCATGCGCTTGAGTTCCTGGGCATGCATGAAGCGGTTCTCGAAAATGGTTTCGGTGACGATCGCCGTGCCATCGGCCACGGTATTGAGCGCCATGAACTGAGCCTGCATGTCGGTGGGAAACGCCGGATACGGCGAAGTTCTCACATTGACGGACTTCGGTCGACCGCGCGATTCGAGCGTCATCGTTCCGCTCGATACGTTGATCGTGGCGCCGGTCTCGCGCAGCTTTTCGAGTACGGCATCGAGACTGCCGTCCGACGTCCCTTCGAGCTTGATCTTCCCACCGGTCATCGCGGCGGCCACGAGGAACGTGCCGGTTTCGATCCGGTCCGGCATCACCCGATAACGCGCTCCATGCAGACGCTCGACGCCGTCGATGGTAATGACGTCGGTCCCCGCCCCGCTGACCTTCGCCCCCATCGCATTCAAGCACTGGGCAAGGTCCACGACCTCCGGTTCGCGCGCCGCGTTCTCGAGTATGGTGCGCCCCTCGGCGAGGGCGGCTGCCATCATGAGATTCTCCGTGCCGGTCACCGTGACGAGGTCGAGCACGATCCGCGCACCCTTGAGACGCTTTGCGCGAGCAAGCAGGTACCCGTGCTCGACATTGATCTCGGCGCCCATCGCCTGCAGCCCCTTGATGTGCTGATCCACCGGACGCAGGCCGATGGCGCACCCGCCGGGAAGACTTACCCGGGCCTCGCCGCAGCGCGCGACGAGCGGGCCCAGGACGAGGATCGACGCCCGCATGGTCTTGACGAGGTCGTACGGCGCGAGCGGATTCGGCACCGCGTGCGCGCTCAGCTCGTAAGCGTTGGGCCCGGCCTCGCGGACCCACAATCCCATCTGGGTGAGCAGAGCGCAGGTCGTCGCGACGTCGCGCAACTTCGGCACATTCTCGACCGTCAGACTCTCGCTCGATAATATGGACGCGATGAGTATGGGCAGCGCCGCGTTCTTCGCGCCGGAGATCTGCACGGTGCCTTCCAGCGGGTTACCGCCTTCGATAACGAGTTTTTCCACGAAGCAATCCGGCCCGGCCTCAGCCGCCCTTCCATTGCTCGGGGGTCAGCGTCTGCATCGAGAGCGCATGAATTTCCGCCTTCATCCGATCTCCGAGCGCCTGGTATACGCGTTGATGCCGCTGGATCAGCGAGCGCCCCAGAAACTCGCTACTGACGATGACGGCCTCGAAGTGGTGACCGTCGCCGCGGACTTCGACGTGTTCGCAAGGCATGCCCTGCTCGATGTACTGCTTGATTTGTTCCGGCGTGATCATGCGAACTCCCTGGAGCAAGGAATGAGTATAGACATCGGTATCCACAGGCCGGGATCAGGAAGATTCGCCGGGCGTCGCGTCGGCGAGGGAAAGCAGTTCGAGCACCCCGTAGACTTCGGCAAGGCTCCGCAGATTGGCGGGCAGATTCGCGTACCGCACCTGCCATCCCCGTGCTTTTGCGCCCCGTTGCCATTCGAGCAACAGACTGAGCGCCGTCGAATCGGATTCCTGCACCTGGCCGAGATCGACCGTCAACCCGTCTCGATCAAGCGCATCCAGAACCGTCTCGCGCAGCGCGACGGCCTGAGGGAAGGTCATCGGACTGCGAATGACGATTCGGCTCTCGCTGCGATCGATCATTATTGCCTGCTCGCGCTGCGCTGCTCGAGCCGGACGTTCTGATCGGTAAGGGTCTTGATGAGCCCGTCGATCCCCCCCTTGCTCACCTCGCTCGAGAACGTGGAGCGGTACGTCGTGACGATGCTCACGCCCTCCACCGTGACGTCGAAGACCTTCCAACCCTGAGGGGTCTTCTCCATCCGGTAGTCCATGGGGATCGATGGCCCGCTCTTCTGATTGATCTGGGTACGCACGGTGGTCTCGACATCGTCGGCTTTCATCAGCGCGGGACGAACTTCGATGGTCTGGTCGCTGTACTGTTCGAGTGCGGTCGAATATGTTCGGACGAGCAGCGTGCGGAACTGGCGCACGAGCTGATCCCGCTGCGCGGCCGAGGCGTCACGCCATGGCCGACCGACGGCCAGCATCGTCATGCGAGTGAAATTGAAATGCGGCAGCACCTTCGCATCGACCAGTTCATGCAGCTTGCGCGTGTTCTTGGCGAGATCCTTGTCGGCGCGGATGCTGCCGATGATGTCGTCCGTCGTGCGCTTGACGAGCGCATCCGGCGCAAGATCCTGCGCGTGGACGCCGGCGCCGCCGATCAGCACGAACAGCAACGCGATCCACGTCGATAAGCGCTGCCAACAAATTAGAAAATTCATGTCATGTCTCCAGGTCGGGGCGACCGATTGCAACGAGTGGCGCACGGCTTGGACCCCCGAAGCCGATTAACGTTGTACCCCTCGAGAAGTTTACTTCGCCGCTGCGTCGGACTTCTCGCCGCTGCCTTCGGCAGCCTTGCTGTAAAGGAACTGTCCGATGAGTTTTTCCAGTACGACCGCCGACTGGGTGAGCAAGACCTTGTCCTGATCCTTGAGCATGGCCGTCTCCGCACCGGTTTCGAGCCCGATGTATTGCTCGCCGAGCAGCCCTGCCGTCAGCACGGATGCGGACGTATCCTTCGAAAACGGGTACTTCTTTTCGATGTCGAGCCGTACCTTGGCCTTGTACGACTGCGTGTCGAATTCGATGCCGTTGACCCGTCCGACGACAACGCCCGCGCTCTTGACCGGCGCACGCGCCTTCAATCCGCCGATATTCTCGAACTCGGCGAACACGGTGTAGCTCTCCGGCGCAGTAAATGACCCCATGTTGCCCACCTTGAGCGCCAGTACCACCAGGGCGCCCAGCCCCGCCATCACGAATATGCCTACCCACAGATCGAGAGTTCCCCGTTGCATTACATCCCCCGGAACATGAACGCAGTCATGATGAAGTCGAGCCCCAGTACGGCGAGCGACGAGGTGACGACGGTACGCGTCGTCGCACCCGAGACACCCTCGGCAGTTGGCGGTGCATCGTAGCCTTCGAACACCGCGATCCAGCTGATCGCCACGCCGAACACGCAGCTCTTGATGACCCCGTTGAGGACGTCCTCGCGCACGTCGACCGCGGCCTGCATTTGAGACCAGAACGTGCCTTGGTCGACGCCGATCAGGACGACACCGACGAGGTAGCCGCCGAAGACGCCCATCGCGCTGAACATCGCTGCGAGCAATGGCATGGAGATCACGCCGGCCCAGAATCGGGGGGCCATCACGCGCGCGATCGGATCGACGGCCATCATTTCCATGGCTGCAAGTTGTTCGGTCGCCTTCATGAGGCCGACTTCGGCCGTCACTGCAGAACCGGCACGACTGGCGAACAAAAGTGCCGACACGACCGGCCCCAGCTCCCGAACGAGCGACAGCGCCACCAGGACGCCTAACGCAGATTCCGACCCGTAGGTCGTCAAGGTCTGATAGCCCTGGAACCCGAGCACCATACCCACGAACAACCCGGATACCATGATGATGACCAGTGACAGCACGCCTGTGTAGTACACCTCGCGTACCACCAGTCGCGGGCGCCGGACACACGTGCCGGAATGCGTGATCGTCAACCCGAGAAAGCGTGTTGCATAGCCGAGCCGCCACAGGGCATCGATGGCATGCGCCCCGATACCGCGCACGGAAAGCGATTTGCGGCCGAACATCATACGGCGAGCTCCTCGGCAATCGGGCGGCTGGGATACTGATAGTTCACCGGCCCGTCGGCCTTGCCGTAGACGAACTGACGCACGAGCGGATCCGGATTGGCGCGCATTTCGTCGGGCGTGCCCTGGGCGACGATGTGTCCCTGCGACAGGTAATAGACGTAATCCACGATTTCCAATGCTTCTTCCACGTCATGCGTCACCACGATGGACGTTGCGCCGAGCGCGCCATTCAACCGCCGTATCAAACTTGCCGTGACGCCCAGCGCAATCGGATCGAGGCCGGTGAAGGGCTCGTCGTACATCATGAGCGTCGGGTCGAGCGCAATCGCTCGCGCAAGTGCAACGCGCCGCGCCATGCCTCCGGAGAGTTCTCCGGGCATCGCTGCGTGCGCTGCCCGCAAACCTACCGCGTGCAGCTTCATCAACACCAGATCCCGCACCATGGATTCGGGCAGATCCGTGTGCTCGCGTATCTGGAATGCAACGTTGTCGAACACCGACGAGTCCGTAAACAGCGCGCCAAACTGGAACAGCATCCCCATGCGCCGCCGCAGGCTATAGAGGTGCTCGCGATCGCGCGGATTCACACGCTCGCCATCGAAGACAACCTCGCCGCGCCGCGCCGCCAGCACGCCACCGATCAGCCTCAGAATGGTCGTCTTGCCGGAGCCCGAAATACCCATGATGGCCACGACCTTGCCGCGCGGAATCGCCATCTCGATGTTTTCCAATACCGGGCGATCACCGTAGGAATAGGTCAGATTTCGAATCTCGACGAGGTAATCGGATGCCACCAGGCGCCCCGGAGAAGAAGCAAAGCGTTCGATTCTAAACCAGCCCACAGGCGCGGCAAACCGCATACCACGGACAGGGGCTTTCCTTCGTCGACGGAAAGTTCAAGGGTGCATCAGCGCAGTCGGACGCTGATTCCGTGCTGCTGGAGCAGGCGCATCGTGGGTGCGAGCAGTTTCAGGACGAACTCCCGACGCTGCGGATTGCGCAGCGCCGCGTGACGCCACGCGCGACCCTCGCCCAGCCCGGCACGCTCGTAGAGATCCGGCCGGGGCCAGAAAAGCCGCCGCACGTATCGATTGAACAATGAATCGCAAAGGACCGGCAGCATGCGGGCGCCCGCCCGGTTCGTCTCCTGCACGGCGAGTTCGAGTTGCCGGCGCGCGTACGCAAGATGGCGGCTCTGATCGATCATGCGCAGGGAGATCGCCTGACGCACGAACGGATTGAGGTCCGTCCCGGCGTGACGGCGCATGAACCGGTGCAGCTTGTCCGGGACATCCTGAACCACCACGCGCATGAACCAATACAGGGTATCGCTGGGCACGAGGCGCGTGACCGGACGGGCAAAGCGAGGCAGGGCATTCTGCCAATCCGGGACCTCGAGTCCGCTCGCACTCGCAAGTCGAAGGAACATCAGACTATGCCCGGCTTCCTCGCGCATTTCGTGGAGCAGATACGCGTACTCGGCGCTCGACTGCGCGTGTCGCAGTCTCCTGGCAGCCGACTCCAGCGCCACGCGTTCGAGCGCGACGCAGACCTGCGCGATTCCGAGAAACTCGTATTGCGACAACCGCATGCGCGCCGGGTTGGACAACGCCTCGAACTCCGGCAGGCCGTGCAGCGATACGGCCTCGGGCGGGAGCCAATAACTGTCGAGATCGAGCATGCGCCAGTCGAGTACCGCGAGCGGATCCCGATACGGGATGCTGTTCGCAGAGAGCTGTTCCAGCAAAGACGATTCCGGCGTCGGCATACCAGAAATTTAGCACATGGGAGTCCCCGCAGCGCCAGCGACTCGGTGTCTTGCATGTCGACGCAGCGTAGACGTCTACGCGCGATCACCGCGTTTGGACCGCATAATCGGGGCTCGTCGTCCGAGACACGTCCCGTGAACACACCCGCACTAGAGTTCGATCGGATTCGCAAGACGTTCGGCGCCCATACCGCGTTGGCCGACTTCAGCCTGTCCGTGCACGAAGGAGAACTGTTCGGACTGGTGGGCATCAACGGCGCCGGCAAGACCACCCTCATCAAGTGTCTGCTCGATTTTGCGACGCCCGACAGCGGCTCGATCCGCGTCCTCGGCATGCCGCACGCAGAGGCGGGCGCGCGCAGACACCTCGCCTTCCTGCCCGAGCGCTTTCTGCCGCCGCATTACTTCACCGGGCGCGATTTCCTGCGCTATATGCTCACATTGCATCGTGCCACATTCTCGGCCGAGCACGTGGCTGCGATGTTCGGCGCGCTGGATCTGGATACGCGGGCACTCGATCTGCCCGTCCGCTCGTTCTCCAAGGGCATGACGCAGAAGCTTGGTCTTGCCGCCTGCCTGCTGTCCGGGAAGCGGCTCTACGTCTTCGACGAACCCACCAGCGGCCTCGATCCCAAGGCACGCGCTCTTCTCAAGCGACAGCTGCTTGCCTTGCGAGAGGCCGGGAGGACGCTGTTCGTCACCTCGCACCTGCTCGCCGACGTCGAACAGTTGTGCGACCGGATGGCCGTGTTGCACGGCGGCACCCTCCGCTACACCGGCACACCAGCCGCGTTTCTGGCGCAGTACCAGAGCACAGATATGGAGCAGGCGTTTTTGCGCTGCATCGACGTCGACGGCGCGGGCGCAACGAACTGATCTTCAACTTTGCGCCGCAACGCGGGATGGCTGCTGTCCGATGGCGGTCGTTCTGGCACAATGAGCACCTTGCGTCCGATACCGAAAAGGATGGGGATGGACCCTGCAACCCGTTCAAAGCCCGATCTTCTCATCGTCGACGACGATCCGCTCATCAGCGACACGCTCAACTTCGTCCTGAGCCGGGACTTCAACGTCTACGTGGCGGATTCGCGCGAGCAGATGAAGAGTCTGATCCGGCAACTGGAGATCCCGCCCAAGCTCGCCCTGGTCGACCTTGGACTGCCTCCCACTCCCCACCGGCCCGACGAAGGCTTCAAGCTCATCAGCGAGCTGATCGCCTATTCGCCCTCGATCAAGATTCTCGTGCTGTCCGGCCAGAGCGACGAAACGAATGCCAAGCATGCCCGTACCCTGGGCGCCATCGATTTCATCGCGAAGCCGTGCGAGCCTGCCGTCATCAAGGCCCAGCTCATCAAGGCGCTCGAAATCACCGACGCCGAGATCGGTGCCGCGCCCGAGTCGACCAGCAAGCTGATCGGCTCCAGCATGCAGATGG
>JBIKKL010000419.1:0-4747 GCA_044360365.1 Burkholderiales bacterium
AATTCTTTTGTTTGCGACGATGCTACGACTAGCGCTCAATGTGGCGTCAACGCGAGTCATCCTCGTCAACGGACACGAGGGGCAGGACTCGGCCGGTAAAGTCATCGCGGCGTTTGGTGAGTTCGTGATCGCCGGAAATTACCTCGTCGGATTCATCATCTTTGTCATCCTGATGATCATCAATTTCGTGGTCGTCACCAAGGGGGCTGGCCGGGTGTCGGAAGTCAATGCCCGTTTCACCCTGGATGCGATGCCAGGGAAGCAGATGGCCATCGATGCGGATCTCAACGCCGGAGTGATCGACCAGGACACGGCAAAGCGACGGCGCGAAGAGCTGTCTCAGGAAGCAGACTTCTTCGGTTCGATGGACGGTGCATCTAAGTTCGTCAGCGGGGATGCGATTGCCGGGCTCGTGATCTTAATCATCAATATCATTGGCGGCATCGCGATTGGGACGACTCAGCATGGCATGGCATTCCCGGAGGCGGCCCGAGTATATTCTTTGCTGACTATTGGAGACGGATTGGTCGCCCAGATCCCGGGGCTGTTTCTGTCGCTGGCGACAGCAATCATTGTCACCCGAGTCACCACCTCTGAATCAATGACGGAGCAGGCAAGCGGACAGCTTGCCAATCCGTCTGCTCTATTTGTTTCCGGAGGCATCATGGGGCTGCTGGGTATCGTGCCGGGAATGCCGCACCTGATTTTCCTAACGCTCGCGGCGGTCACGGTTGGCATAGGCTTCATGGTTCTGCGGGACGAAGTCGTACCCTCACCTGAGATGGGTAGCACCGCTCCGTCCACCGAGCAGCCGAAAGATCTAGATTGGGTCGATGTGGAACAGGTTGATCTCGTTGGGGTCGAGATCGGCTATGGGCTGATCCCCCTGGTCAATCCAGAGACAGGGGGGCAATTGATGGCGCGCGTCAAGGGCGTGCGGAAGAAGTTGTCGATGGAACTGGGCTTTGTGCTGCAGCCCGTACGAATTCGAGACTCGTTGACACTGGACCCGTCAAGCTATCGCATTCTGGTGAATGGGGTGGTTCGTGGGCGGGGCGAAGTGCGCGTTGGACGCGAGCTCGCAATCAATCCAGGGAAAGTGTATGGATCGATCGAGGGGCAGGCGACACACGAACCGGCCTTTGGATTAGAGGCGGTTTGGGTGGACCCATCGCAACGCGACTATGCACGTAGCCTAGGCTACACGGTCGTAGATCCGAGCACGGCGCTGGCGACGCACCTGAACAAGGTTCTGCGCGAGAGCGCGGCCGAATTGCTCAGCCATGACGAAACGCAGAAGTTGCTCGACAAGCTTGCGACCAAGTTTCCGAAGCTTGTCGAAGAGTTGGTTCCCGGAAAGCTCTCGCTTGGGGTGCTAACCCGAACCCTGCAGAATCTCCTGACCGAATTCGTTCCGATTCGCGACATGCGAACGATCATAGAAGCGCTTGCCGAAGCAAGCGCCCGCACGCAAGACCCCGAGCACCTCGCAGCAGTGGTTCGGACGAAGCTCGGACGCATGATCGTACAAGGTGTGCTCGAGGACAAGGACACCCTCGTAGTGATGACGCTGGATCCGGCGTTGGAGCAGCTGTTACAAAACGTATTGCAGCAGAATTCGGGGAACTCCGGAGTCGTCATCGAACCTGGGCTCGCCGAGAGTCTTTTCAGTGCTCTGCGCGACAGCGCGCGCAATGTCGAAGCACAGGGGTATCCGGCTGTTCTCGTCGTGTCACCCTTGGTACGTCCTTGGCTGGCGCGATCAGTTCGTCATCGAGTAAACGAGCTTATGGTGCTCTCGTATGCAGAGATACCAGAAGAGCAGCAAGTTAAAGTCGTTTCAACCGTAACCGTCGAGCCGAAGAAGAAGTCGTAGACATCCCGGGGGAAGAACGTGGAACTTAGGCGTGTACTAGCGAAGGATGGGCGAAGCGCAGCAGAGAAAGCGATCGCAGAGTACGGTAGGGATGTTTTGGTGATTTCGACATCGAAAGTGGGCGCGCAGGTCGAGCTCATTCTGGCTATAGAGGAGGTGGCGCGACCGACGGATGTCGCTGCACAGTCGCCGGTGCAAAGCCGCGATCACGAGGCTTCTGCGGCACCCACGAGCGGCAGCTTCCGCGATGAGCTCTCTTCGCTGCGAATGGCGACATCGCGCATGGGATCCGAATCCTTGTCGGAATCGGGCAGGGCTGTGACCGAAGATGTCGCGTGCGTCAGCTCGTCGCGCGAGGACATACCCGATAGCATCGCTGCGCACGTGATCGTGCAGAAGATTCGCGAGGAGTTTGCGCAGTTACGTCGGGAACTGATATTGGGTGGGCGAGCCGGTGTAGCCGCTTTGGGCCCGGTGCGTCCGGAGTGCCAGCTGCTGGCGGACGGGCTCGATGACGCGGGTGTTCCGAGTGAGCTCCGAGCTCGTTTGCTTGAAAAGGTGGTCGGTACGTCCACGCCGGAGGAGGCGGCGCGCGCCTGGAGTGGCCATCTGCTTGAGGCATTGAAATCTTTGGCGGTCGGTCCGCCTACTCGGGGTGTGCATGCGATCTGTGGCGCATCCGGTGTCGGAAAGACCCTATGTACAGTGCGGATAGCGCGGGAAGCCTCCAAAGAGCTGCCCTCTGATCAGATTGCCGTTGTGAGCTACGCGGACAATCGCCCCGGGGCCTGGGTGCAGTTGCAGGTGCTTGCCTCGGCGCTTGGTGTGAGTACGTATCGGGCGAGGAACTTCGAAGCGCTGGGCGCGGTGCTTCAGGAGCTAGCTCAGTACGACCTCGTCTTGATTGATACCCCCGGAACAGAGTTCTTGCGTCGAGGGGAGGAGCTTCTGTCGTTGCCGACGCGTCCGTTCCTGCATGCAGTCATGCCGGCCGATGCCAACCAGGCGGCCTTGAGTCGAGTGCTCACGCTGGGGGGGGGGCTACTAACCTCGATTATCGTGAGCAAACTGGACGAGGCGGCCAGTCCATGGCCGCTCTTGCGGGCATTGTGCAATCAAGCGCTTCCGATAAGTGGCATGAGTGCGAGCGACCAGCCTTCTATAGGCTTGATCCCATTTGAGGCACGCAGTTTGGTCGAAGTGGCGATGGGTCAAGTCTTTCGCTACATCCAGATCGCGGAGCATGTCCGAAACGAGGCAAATGGGCAAAGTATGGTAAAGTCTTATGAACATTTTGGTTTGAGCGCCTCCAATGGATAACGAACAGACGCCACGAGTGATAGGCATTGCAAGTGGTAAGGGGGGTGTTGGCAAGACAACGAGCACGATCAATCTTGCCGTGGCTCTCGCTCAACGCGGTTACAGAGTCATGTTGCTCGACGCTGATGTCGGGCTCGCCAATGCGCAAATCGGACTAGGCTGTCAGGCGAACGGTAATCTTAGTCACGTGTTGAGGGGGGAAAAACGTCTCGAAGAGATTATTGTGACTGCCAAGCCTGGCGTGCGCCTTGTGCCGGGAACGTCAGGGATGCGAGAAATGGCGGCTCTCGATCCCACTCAGATTGCGGCAATTATTCATGCGTTTACCGATCTGGAAGAGACCGTAGATTTTTTGCTTGTCGATATCGCTGCGGGCATATCGCCATCTGTCCTGGCCTTCCTGGGGGCATGTCAGTACCGCTTCGTGGTGGTTTGTGACCAGCCCGCTTCGATCGCAGACGCGTATGGTTTGATCAAAGTAATGAGCACCGAAGAGGGGCTCGATCAGATCTATATGCTGGGCAATATGGTGGCCAGCGAGAGCCAGGGATTGGATTTGTACCGTCGGCTTAACCACGTATGTAACCGATTTCTCGGCCATTCCATCGGCTACCTGACTTCCATTGAAACGGATGAAGCTGTCCTTGATGCCTGGCGAAAGTATCAGACCATCATGGAGTATGCACCGGCAAGTGCGGGTGCGAGAGATTTTCGGCGGCTTGCCGAGCGCGTGGTCGAGCTGCCGCTACAGACGACGAACTCCGGTCGTATTCAGTTCTTCATGGAACGGTCGCTTCTGCCAGCTCTTCGACGGTGAAGTCAATGGTCCCCGTCTCGCTCTATCAGCGTGGAGGGCATGAGGAAAGCGAACTGATTCGTGCGCACATGCCCATGGTGAATCGGGTAGCAGCGCATCTCCGGGGGCGTATTCCGCCATTCATGGAGTTGGAAGAATTGATTCAAGTCGGCATGGTCGGCCTGATCGAGGCGGCGCGTGCGTTCGATCCGTCGAGAGGTGTAGATTTCGAACTGTTTGCACTGCGTCGCGTTCGCGGATCAATGTTGGACGAAGTGCGGCGACATTCGTTTCTGCCGCGTTCAGCGGTGGCCTTCAAGCGCAGTGAAAGTGAAGCCTTGCGCGTCTTAGAGGGGCAGTTGGGGCGGTCTCCGTCCGAGATGGAGTTAGCGCTACATATGGGGGAGTCGCTCCCAGAATTGCAGCGCCGACGAGAAGCTGCTTTTCGTTCGTCGACCTCAATGGATGGGGTCGATGAAGAAGTGTTGAACATCCCGATCGACCCAACCCAGCAACCCGATGCCTTGGCCGAACAGTCCCAGGCGATCGAACGCTTAATGCACGCAGTTGATGGCTTGGACGAGCGGTATCGGCTGGTAATGTCGCTCTACTATGTCGATGAGTTGAATCTCAAGGAAATTGGAGCAACGATTGGAGTGAGTGAGTCTCGCGTGAGTCAAATTCTTACTGCCATCGTCAAGAAGCTTCGACAGGAGCTTGGCTTCGCCAATTGAGTGCGCGGCTTGCGAGGAGAG
>JBIKKL010000420.1:0-4745 GCA_044360365.1 Burkholderiales bacterium
CATTCGTGGAGAGAGCGCTTGCAGATTCCAGACGCCGCTTACGAGGACTTGACGCCGGCCCTGGGCATCGACGGTCTCGAAAAGCGCCGGCTCCGACGCGACGCCCGCTTGCGCTGCTGCGCTCATCGCCCTCCTCGATGCACCGAAGGACAACGTGCGAAAGCGCAGGCGCGCAACTGCACGCTTGGGCGCAAGTGCGCCCGATCGACCGGACACATCATGACTGCAGCTCGATCGCTGTTTGCTGAGCCTGCATTATTGCACTGCACGCGTGCATTGCGACGATCCGTGCCGGCAACGCCGTGATGGAGCTCGGACAATGCGCAATCCCCCGCACTCGCGACGCCCCGGTCAGCCGTGGATGTAGTTCTCCAGCTGGCGAATCAGAAACTCCTGCTCCGAGATCGTTTCCTTCACCAGATCGCCGATGGACAACACGCCGAGCAGTCGCTCCCGACCGATGACCGGCAGGTGGCGAATTCGCTTGTCGGTCATGAGAGCCATGCAATCGGCAACCGTCTGCTCGGGGCGGGCGTAGACGACGCGTTCGGTCATGATGTCCCGCACTGGGGTATCGTGCGATGAGCGCCCGTGGAGTATCACTTTGCGGGCGTAGTCGCGTTCGGACATGATGCCGACGACGCGCTCCCCATCCATGACCAGGACCGCCCCGATGCTTCGATCGGCCATCACTCGAAGCGCTTCGAACACAGGCGCATCGGGTGCCACCGAGACAACATGGCTGCCTTTGGCGTCGAGCAGTTGGCGAGCTGTCTTCATAGGCCCTCCTGACTTCGATCAAGGGAGTAACCATGCCTACACGTGCCGAACCATATTAGCCCGTTCCGAACGACAGAGAAAGCACCGGCGGCAAGGCAATCGCAGCGGTATCGTCGCGTTATACCGGCAAGGCCGATTGCGCCGATGACGCGTCGGGCCGCTGCAGCATTTCGGACGCCTGTTCGGGTGCGGTGGCCACTGCGAACAGATGGCCCTGCATCTCGTCGCAACCCTGGATGCGGAGGAAGCGCGCCTGTTCCTCGGTTTCCACACCCTCGGCGACCGCATGAAGATTGAAACTGTGCGCCATCGAAATCACTGCTCTGGCAATCGAGGCGGCTTCCCCGGCCTGGGGGATGCTCGCTACGAAGCTGCGATCGAGCTTGACGAGATCGACTGGAAAACGGCGCAGATTATCGAGGGAGGCGAGCCCGGTGCCGAAATCGTCGATGGCGATTCGCACCCCGAGCTCCTTGAGCATACGCAGGACGCGCAGTGCACGGTCCCCGTTCTGGGTGAGCATCGGCTCGCGAATCTCCAACTGCAGCAATGCCGGATCGAGGTGCGTTGCTCGCAGTACGTCATCCACGCAGCCGACCAGATTGCCGTGCGCGAAGTGCCGTGCCGACACGTTGACGGCCACGCGCACCGGCAGCAAGCCCCTGTCCTGCCACATGCGTGCCTGCGCGCACGCGGTCCGCAGCACCCATTCGCCGATGTGGACGGCGAGCCCCGTCTCTTCGGCGAGGGACATGAACTCGCCCGGCAGCACCATATCCGTTCCGGGGCGCTTCCAGCGCAGCAACGCCTCCATGCCCAGGAGCTGACGCCCCTCCATGTCGTAGAACGGCTGGTACAACAATACGAACTCGCCGCGCTCCAGGGCATGGCGCAGCGCGTTTTCCATTTCGAGACGCTCGAGCGACAACCGGTTCATGTGCGGCGAATAGAACTGGTACTGATTCTTGCCGGCTTCCTTCGCGCGATACATTGCGATGTCGGCATGCTTGAACAGCGTGCCGCTGTCCTGGCCGTCGTTCGGGTAGGTTGCAATCCCGATGCTCGCCGAAATGTGAAACTCGTGGCCATCGAAAACGTAGGGCTGCCCGGCCTGATCGATGATCTTCTGCGCGACGCCCGCAAGCTGGATGGCGGAATCGTATTGTTCGATCAGGACCACGAACTCGTCGCCACCGTGGCGCGCGACGGTGTCGCCCTCGCGCAGACTCTCACGAAGACGATCCGCCACCTCGCGCAACAAGCGATCGCCCGCTTCGTGCCCCATGGTGTCGTTGACCACCTTGAAGCGGTCGAGGTCGATGAACAGCAGCGCGACCTTGTGATCGTACCGGGCAGCTTGAGCGAGCGCCTGGCCCAGGCGCTGAGCGAAAATGGTGCGATTGGGCAAACCGGTGAGCGGATCGTGACTGACGACGAACTGCAGCCGCCGCTCGGTCTCACGCCGGGAGATGTGCTGACCGAGAAGGACGCCGATATGCGTGGCGATACGATTGAGGTCCGGATCGGACTCGCTGCAACGCGCGCCGAAAAGTTCGAGCACGCCCAGCACGTCACCGTCCACCCGCACCGGAAAGGCAAACGCCGATCGCATTCCGGCGTCCGTGAGGGCGGCGCCGAAGCGAGCTTGCGGCTCGGCATCGAGGTCCGCCACCGAAACCGGCATGCCCCTGACGAGGACACGACGCGCCAGCGCATTGACCTCCTGCGGGCCCAACGTCGTCTCGACCAAGGAATCGACCAGCTTCTTCGCACGCAGATCGCTGGGCACGCACCAGACGTCCTGGCAATGCAGAACACCGTCGGAGGGATCCAGGACCCAATGCACGCCTCCGCTCCAGCCCGCCAACCCGCAAAACGACTGGATCGCCCTCACCACGGCCTCGGAGGAGGTCTCGGATTCGACGAGAGCACGAGCAATGAGCACCTGCAAAATCATGAGACTTTCAGCACGCTTTTTCGCATGCACATCCGAATACATGCTCAAGGTGCCGAAAATTCGTCCACTGCGGTCCGAGACGGGTACGGCATGGACCGTTGCGACGATGCGAATTCCGTCCTGCCGTACGCATTCGACCTCCGGGACGTGCACGTGCTCGCCCTCGAGCACACGCTGGAATCGACGCTCCGCGCCGATGCGATCGGCATCCGGTCCGAATGGCAGCGTGTGTCCGAGCACGTCTTTCTCGCTCCAGCCGAACAAGCGTTCGGCCTCGCGATTCCAACTGCGTACGCGTCCCTGCTGATCTTCCACGATCACCGCAACCGGCGCGAAATCGGCCAGGGCCTTGAGCCACTGGATCTCTTCGACACCAGGCATTGCAGCGTCATCCACAGGTGACGATGAATATTCGTGAACCACGTTACACTCGTTTTTGCGTTCGATGCCATCCGCGAACGGATTGGGCATTGAACGCAAATGGCGTGCCGATGGCTCGTCGGGGCGACGCACGATCACGCGTATACGGCCGGCATCACGTGCCCGCCTCCCCGAGTAGGATCTGCAGCAACGCCGCGGAATCCTTGCGTCCGCCGCCGCGGCCCATCAGCGCATTGAAGGTCTGCTTGGTGGCGGCCGCAGCCGGTATCGCCAGCCCCAGACCATGGGCGAGGTCGAGCACGATGTGCAGGTCTTTGTGATGCAGACGCGATTCCACCCCGTTTTCAAAATCCCGGTTCAACATGCGCGCACCGAAGACCTCCATCACCCGACTCGCCGCCAATCCATTGAGCATGGCCGCCCTGACCCGCGCAGGATCTGCCCCGAGCCGTTCGCATAGTGCCAGCGATTCTGCGACACCTTCGAGCGCAACGCACAGCGCGAGCTGATTGCAGGCTTTTGCGATCTGTCCGGTACCGGACGCCCCGACGTGCGTGACCGAACGCGCGAAGCAGTCGAACAACGGCGATACCCGCGCAATGGCGGCATCACTGCCGCCCGCCATGACGGCGAGCGTTCCCGCCTCGGCCGCGCTGGGTCCGCCCGAGACCGGCGCATCCACCATCTCGATGCCGCGCTCGACGAGCACGGCTGCGATCCGGCGCGTGCCCTCGGGCGAGATGGTGCTCATGTCCACCACGATGCTCCCCGCAGCGGCGCCGTGCACGACACCACCTTCGCCAAGCACGACCGCCTCGACGTCGGCCGTGGCAGTGACCATCGTGAAAACGATATCGCTCGCGGAGGCGACCCTACGGGGCGATTCATGCCCGATTGCCCCGCCATCGACGAGCGGCGCGGCGGCGGTCGAGGTGCGTGCGTAGACGTTGACCGGGTAGCCTGCGCGAAGCAGGCGCAGGGCGATCGGCCGCCCCATGGCACCCAGTCCGATGAATCCGATGCGCGGCATGCCCGCCGAACTCGCGCTCATCCGGTGCACTGCCAACGGGAACGCCGCGTCTGCTCTTCGCTCCACTGCGCCACGCGACGGCGCACCGCGCCCAGGTTCGGGAAGCCCATCGGGGCCGACGTCCCGAAACCGATGATGTTCTCGGCACCGCGACCCAATACGACGGGCTTGATCTGATAGACCTGCCAACCGCGCAGGGGCATGTCATCCGCAAACACGACCGGTGGCGGAGCGTTCTGCCATATGCCGACGATGCTGGTTTCGTAGCGCGCGCCGGCAGGGCTGCGCGCAGTCGAGGTGAACTCCAGGTCGAACTTGACCTTGCCGGGGCCGGCAGGTCCGATCGTGCCGGTCAGACGCCAGGGCGCGAGAAACTCGGCTTGCGTACCTATCCCCGTTACGCTCAAGGTGCGAGTACGTTCCGAGACGTCGAGGCGCAGATCTCGACCGAGCTTTCCCGGGCCGTCGGGAACGCTTTGCTCGAGCAGACGCATGACCAGCTGTCGCATGAGCAACGGACCGTTCATCGCGTCGAGTTCTCGCCCGGGCTGAAGGCGCGCCCCGTGCGCGAGCAGCGCCCCGCGGCCGGTGAGGAGG
>JBIKKL010000421.1:0-4743 GCA_044360365.1 Burkholderiales bacterium
TGCGATTGCGGTCGGCCTATAATCGGCGCACTTCCCAAGGAGGAGCAGTCGATGTCCTATCGCACTCAGAACTGGACCGTCACGAAGCCTGTGGTGCGCTCTCGACGCGGCATCATCGCGACACAGAATCGCGTTGCCGGTGAAGCTGGCGCGCAAGTGCTCGCATCGGGCGGCAACGCCGTGGACGCTGCCGTGGCAACCGGGTTCGCGCTCGCGGCATGCGAGCCCTGGAATAGCGGCTTGGGCGGCATCGGTTACATGCTGATCGCGCCCGCCGGATCGGAGCGCGTGTACGTGGTCGATTTCTCCCCCGTTTCTCCGCGCTCGCTCGCTCTGAAGGATTATCCGCTCACCGGCGGCAGCAAACAGGAACTCTTTACGTGGCCCGCGGTGTTGGACGATCGCAACGTGCACGGGCCGATGTCGGTCGCGGTGCCCGGACACGTGGATGGCATGGCGCTCGCGCTGGAGACGTTCGGCTCCAAGAGCTGGCGCGAAGTGTTGTCGCCCGCCATCCAGATTGCCGAGCGGGGCATCGGCATCGATTGGTACCTCACGTTGAAGGTCGCCACATCCGCGAAGGAGTTGGCGCGTTATCCGAGTACGTCGTCGATCTGGCTGCCCGAGGGCTTCCCGCCGGTGACGCCGCCGGGGGCGCCCACTGGCCGACTCGTATTGAACGGGCTCGCCGATACCATGAAGCGCCTGGCGAAGTCGGGCGCGCGGGATTTCTACGAGGGCGAGATCGCGCGAGCCATCGTGGCGGATCTGCAGTCGATGGGCGGCATACTCGATGCAGAGGATTTGGCGAGCTATCGTGCCCGGCTGGTCGAGCCGACAGCCTTCGACTATCGATCGTCGTCGCTCTCGCTCGCGCCGCGACTCACCGCGGGGCCCAGCATGCAGCGCACGCTTGCTGCCTTGTCGAATCATGCATTCGAGGGTCCGACGCCCGATGCGGCCACCTTTGCCGCCTACGCACGCGAGCTTCGAGCGGCGTTCGATGAGCGCCTGCGCACGATGGGCGACGTGTCGGATCCGCGCGAACCGGCGTGCACGACGCATTTCAATGTCGTCGATCGTGCGGGCAACATGGTGGCCGTTACACAGACACTGCTCTCGGTGTTCGGGTCGCGACTCGTTCTGCCTTCGACGGGCATCCTCATGAACAACGGCATCTTCTGGTTCGATCCACGACCCGGTGTGCCCAACTCGCTGGGGCCCGGCAAGCGCCCGTTGACGAACATGTGCCCGGTCGTCGCGCGCACCGACGGCAAGAACCGGTTCGCGCTCGGCGCGTCGGGCGGGCGCAAGATCTTTCCTGCGGTGATGCAACTGACCTCGATGCTGATCGACTACGGGATGTCGCTGGACCAGGCCTGGCACACCCCGCGCATCGATGCGAGCGGCGGCGACGAGGTCGGTGTCGATGCGCGCCTGGACGATTCGATCCGGGAGGCATTGGCGCGAGAGTTTCGGATCGAAGACACGGAGTTCGTCGTGCTGCCGACGAACTTCGCCTGCCCGAGCGCAGTCATGCGCGACTGGGAAAGCGGCGAGAACTTCGGAATTGCCGATGTGATGTCGCCGTGGTCCGGCGCGGTATCGGAGGAGTCCGTCTAGACGCGCTCTCCGATCGGATCGCGACGATGCCTCATGACCACGTCATCGTCCGCATGTCGGCCTGTCGCCGACATGTTCGAGGGCAGCATGCATGCTGCCCTCGTTGCCGCAAATGTCGTAGCGGATCTCGCGTCTAGTTGCGATCCGGTGCCGCCCCCGCGCGTTTCGCGACCTGTGTCCACTTCTCCACTTCGCGCTTCATGAACGCGGCGAATTCGTCCGGCGTACTCGACTGCGGCTCCAGCCCCTGATCGGAGAACCGCTTCTGGACATCGGGCATGGCGACGATGCGGACGAGCTCCTTGTTGAGTCGATCGACGATATCGCGGGGCATCCTGGCCGGCCCGGCGATGCCGTACCATGTCACGACCTCGAAGCCCGGCAGCGTTTCTGCGACGGTGGGCACATCGGGAATGACTGCTGAACGCTTCGAGCCGCCCGTGGCGAGGATCTTGAGCTTGCCTGCTTTGACCAGGGCGAGCACGCTGGGCATGCTGTTGAACATGAACTGGGTGCGGCCGGCCACGAGCTCGGTGATTGCAGGGGCCGTGCCCTTGTAGGGAATGTGCACGACATCGATGCCAGCCATCGCCTTGATGAGTTCGCTACCCAGGTGGTTGGGGCTGCCGACGCCGACCGATGCGAAGTTGTAGGCATTCGGCTTGGCCTTCGCTGCGGCGATCAATTCCTTCACCGTGTTCGGTGCAAACGAGGGATGCGCGACGATGATCTGCGGGCTGATGACCAACAGGCTGATGGCCGTGAAATCCTTGGCGGCGTCATAGAGGGGTTTCGGGGACACGATCGGCGCAATGACCATGCCGCCGCCCGTGCCGAACATGAGCGTGTAGCCATCGGGTGCGGCCCGGGCGCCGAGGTCCGTGCCGAGCATCGCAGCAGCACCCGGACGGTTGTCGACGATGACCTGCTGGCCGATTGCCTCGGTGAGCTTCTGCGCGGTCGTCCGCCCGACGAAGTCCGTCGGGCCTCCCGGCGGATAGGGAACGATCAAACGGACAGGGCGCGCAGGATACCCCTGCGCGTGTGCGGCCGATACATGGACGGACAAGCCGGTACACATCAATGCCGACAGCGTGAGACGATGAAGCAAGGTCGTTCGAGGCACTCACGTTCTCCTGAGTAGGGTGACGCGTCGATCGAATCGCGCGAAGACGGGGATTTTCTCTGCAAAGCGGTACGGGCGCCAGCCTCGATGCCGCTGCGATTCGATCCAGCGTGGCCCAGCTCGGCGTCGTCTCGATGCTGCGACACGGAGCAGGGCAATCGCCGTACGGATCTACGCATCAGTTGAGCTTGATGCCTGCTTCCTTGATGACCTTCGCCCAGCGTTCGACTTCGAAATCGAGATACTTCGACAAATCCGCGGGGGTACCGATCATCGCCGTGACGCCCTGACCGCTGAGCTTTTCGCGAACGTCGGGCAGTTGCAGAATGCGATTGAACTCGGCGTTGAGTTTGCGCGTGATTGCATCGGGCGTGCGGCCGGGAGCGAACGTGTTGTACCAGGCGATCATCTCGAATCCGGGCAATCCCGACTCTGCGACGGTAGGAACTTCGGGGGCTGCGGGGGCGCGCTTCGGGCTCGTGACCGCGATCGCCCGCAGCTTGCCTGCGCGCACCATCGGCATCGGCCCCGTGATGACATTGAACGTGAGTTGCACTTCGCCGCTGACCGCGGCGGCGACCGAGGGACCGCCGCCCTTGTAGGGAACGTGCAGCATGTCGATCTTCGCTGCCGACTTGAACATCTCGGCGGCCAGATGGGATGACGTCCCGGCGCCCGACGACGAGAACGCGACCTTGCCTGGCTGTGCTTTCGCGTAGTTGATGACATCCTGCGCCGTCTTTGCGGGCAGCGACGGATTCGCCGCAATCAGATAGGGCATCTGCGCCAGAAGCGCGACAGGCGCGAGATCCTTGCGCGGATCGTAAGGCAACTTGTACAGCGACACATTGGTTGCGATGCCGCCCGAAGTGGTAAGCAGCGTGTAACCGTCGGGGGGCGCGTTGACGACGAGTTGTACGCCGATGGTCGATCCGCCGCCGGGGCGGTTGTCGATGATGACGGGCTGCCCCCAGGATTCGCTGAGCTTCTGCCCGATGATGCGGCCGATGAGATCGTTCGATCCACCGGGCGTGAACGGTACGACAATTCGAATCGGTCGAGTGGGATAACGATCGGCCTGGGCCGCTGCGTCAGCAGCGATGGCTGCGCCGCAAAGGACGATCGCTGCGAGTGTGCTCTGGTGCATGAACTTGCTCCTGGGTTCCATGGTGTAGGCGCCGCGAAGGGTAGCGCAAGTCGGGCGGAGGCGCGACTGGTGCGGTGCGGGCTCGATGGGCCGGGACGGATCGTTCGATTGAGCGATCGGCTTGCCGGGTTTCTCTTCGGCATGCGCAGATCGTTTGCGAAAGAGATAATCGTCCGGATCGCAGCGCATCGACTCGAAGCGCTGCGCGGTCCGGTCCCCCGCAGCGGACCCGCATGTTTCCTCAATCGTGGAGTCGTATCGATGGCTTGGCTGCTCTTGCTGGTCGCCGGTGTGTTCGAAGTTGCATGGGCCATCGGGCTCAAGTACACGGAGGGGTTTTCGCGGTTGTGGCCCAGCGTGCTCACGATCGCGGCGATGGGGGTGAGCGTCGTTTTGCTTGCCCTCGCGCTCAAGTCCATTCCGGTGGGCACGGGTTACGCCGTATGGACGGGCATCGGCGCAGTCGGTACGGCGGTGCTCGGCATCGTGCTCTTCGGCGAATCGGCCTCGGCCGCGCGGATCGGCTGCATCGGGCTGATCGTCGCGGGCATCGTGGGGCTGAAGATCGTTTCCGGTGAAACGGGAGGCTGAGGACCCCTCTGCTAGAATCCTCTCGCCGACAGGGCACTTCCCATCAGAGGCATCGTCATGGCGACCCGGGGCCGCGCACGTACCATAGCCGATCACAAAAACTACAACGACATACTTTTCGAAGTGCGCGACGATGTCGCGTGGATCACGATCGATCGGCCCCGCGTGCTGAATGCAGTGCGCGAGCAGACGCTCGATGAACTGCTCGATGCCGTGCGTTCGGTGCGTAGCGATCCTACCATCGTGTGCATCGTGA
>JBIKKL010000035.1:0-16244 GCA_044360365.1 Burkholderiales bacterium
GACGACCGACGGCTCATCGAGCACGATGCCCTTGCCGCGGACGAAGATCAGGGTGTTGGCCGTACCGAGGTCGATCGCGAGATCGTCGTAGAAGTAGCTGGAGAGGAATCCGAACATAAACGAAGGCCCTCCGGGCAGGAAGGCGCAAGGGAATCGGGCCGAAGAGGCGAATAAAAGATCATACCGTATTGCCCATTGCGAAGCGATATCACTTCAGCCTCCGAAACGGGGAGCGTGCGGCTTATGTTAGGCTATCGATCTTCACATCGACTGCTGCTTACGATCGCCATGGCTCTGACTCTCCAGGACGTTCACCGTGTTGCGCGCCTGGCGCGTCTGCGTCTCGACGAGGGGCAGTCGCAGTCGATGCTCGCCGAAATGAACCGCATCTTCGAGCTGATGGCGCAGATGCAGCAGGTCGACACCGAATCCGTCGCCCCGATGTCCCATCCGCGGGATGTGGCGCAGCGGCTGCGCGCCGACGAGGTCACCGAGCCGGATCGTCGGGCGGCCCTGCTTGCGCTGGCGCCGCAGAGCGAGGCGGGGTTGTATCTCGTGCCGAAAGTCATCGAATAGCCGTCCTGCCCGAACGGATCTCCCGCCACCCGTATCTCATGCGCCGGCCGATTTGCCGGCCGATTTCGAGCCCATGTTCCAGTTCTCCATTGCCGAACTCGCAACCCGCCTGGCCCGCAAGGAAATCTCCAGCGTCGAATTGGCGCGCCTGTTTCTGGAGCGCATCCGCACGCTGAATCCGAAGCTCAATGCGGTGATCAGCCTGGACGAGGCACGTACGCTTGCTGCCGCTGCGGCTGCGGACGCCAGAATCGCCGCGGGCAGGTCCGGCCCCCTCACCGGCATACCGATTCTGCACAAGGACATCTTTCTCGCAAAGGGATGGCGTACCACCTGCGGCTCACGCATGCTGGAGAACTTCGTTGCCCCGTACGATGCGCATGTCGTACAGCGCCTGGATGCGGCAGGCGCGGTGAATCTCGGCAAGACCAACATGGACGAGTTCGCCATGGGGTCATCGAACGAGACCTCGTACTTCGGACCGGTGCGCAATCCCTGGCGCGCCACCGCCGTGCCTGGCGGAAGTTCCGGTGGTTCGGCGGCGGCCGTCGCTGCCCGGCTGGCTCCCGCCGCCACGGGAACGGACACCGGCGGGTCGATTCGACAGCCCGCCGCGCTGACCGGCATCTGCGGCTTGAAGCCGACTTACGGTCTGGCTTCGCGCTACGGCATGATCGCGTTTGCTTCCAGTCTGGATCAGGCCGGGCCGATGGCGCGCACCGCTGAAGACTGCGCGCTGCTGCTCAATGCCATGGTCGGATTCGATCCAAGAGATTCCACCAGCCTCGATCGCGAAAGCGAGGATTACACCCGCGACCTAGCCAGACCGCTCGCCGGTTTGCGCATCGGGTTGCCGCGCGAGTTCTTCGCGGAGGGCGTCCAGCCGGATGTCGCCAAGGCCGTCGAGGCGGCGATCGATGAGTACCGCAGGCTCGGTGCAACGACGGTCGAGGTCAGTCTGCCGAACATGGGGCTCTCGATCCCTGTCTATTACGTGCTGGCACCGGCCGAGGCATCGAGCAATCTCGCGCGCTTCGACGGCGTACGCTATGGCCATCGTGCCGCCGAATACGGCGATCTGACCGACATGTACGAGCGTACTCGCGCCGAAGGCTTCGGTGCCGAGGTGCGTCGCCGCATCATGATCGGCACCTACGTGCTCTCGCATGGCTACTACGATGCCTACTACATCAAGGCGCAGAAGGTTCGCCGACTGATCGCCGCCGATTTTGCCGCGGCTTTCTCGAAGTGCGATGTCATCATGGGCCCCACCAGCCCGACGACAGCGTTCGAGCTCGGCAGCCGCACGGCGGATCCCGTGCAGATGTATCTATGCGACATCTACACGATCGCCGTGAACCTTGCCGGACTCCCGGGGCTCTCCATCCCGGCAGGTTTCGACGGTTCGGGCTTGCCCGTCGGATTGCAGCTGATCGGCGATTACTTCAGCGAGGCAGGATTGCTCAACGCGGCGCATCAGTATCAGCTTGCGACGGACTGGCATTCGCGCATGCCGTCGTGGTTGGCATCCTGATCGATCAAGCGAGCGAGTGCTCATCATGAAATGGGAAACCGTCATCGGGCTCGAAGTGCACGTGCAGCTTTCGACCCAATCCAAGATCTTCTCCGGCGCATCGACCGCCTTCGGCGCCGAACCGAATGCACAGGCCTGCGATATCGATGTTGCGCTCCCGGGAGTGCTTCCCGTGCTCAACATGGCGGCCGTGAACAAGGCGGTGCGGTTCGGGCTCGCCGTCGGTGCGACGATCAACGCGCGGTCGATCTTTGCGCGCAAGAATTACTTCTACCCGGACTTGCCCAAGGGCTATCAGATCAGCCAGTACGAGATTCCGGTCGTACAGGGCGGCAGCATCGAGATACTCCTCGATGATGTCGCCAAGACGGTGAATCTGACCCGCGCTCATCTCGAAGAAGACGCCGGCAAGTCGCTGCACGAAGACTTCCACGGCATGACCGGTATCGATCTGAACCGCGCCGGCACGCCGCTGCTGGAGATCGTGTCCGAACCGGATATGCGCAGCTCTGCGGAGGCTGTTGCGTATGGCAAGGTACTGCACGCGCTCGTACGCTGGCTCGACATCTGCGACGGCAACATGCAGGAGGGTTCGTTTCGCATGGATGCGAACGTTTCGGTGCGTCCTGCGGGAGCCACCGAGCTCGGGACGCGTTGCGAGATCAAGAACCTGAACTCGTTTCGGTTTCTCGAGCGCGCGATCGAGTTCGAAGTCCAGCGCCAGATCGAACTCATCACCGATGGCGGCAGCGTGCGTCAGGAGACCCGCCTCTACGATCCGGATCGCGACGAGACCCGTGCGATGCGAAGCAAGGAGGACGCGCACGACTATCGTTACTTCCCCGACCCCGACCTTCTCCCGCTTGAAATCGACGTCGCGTACCTGGATGAAGTACGCGCGGCGATGCCGGAGCTTCCGGCCCAGAAGCGCGAGCGCTTTGTTTCGGCATATGGCTTGTCGGCCTACGACGCGAGCCTGCTCACCGCATCGCGTGACGTTGCGGACTATTTCGAGCAGGCGGTGCAGGGGATGGCCGAGCAAGGTCCGAAGCTCGTGGCCAACTGGATGAACGGTGCGTTGTCGGCCAAACTGAATGACGCCGGTATCGACATTGCCGGGAGCAAGGTTTCGCCAGCGTCCCTGCGCTCGCTCGTCGAACGCATCGCCGACGGCACCATCTCGGGCAAGATCGCGCGCGACGTCTTCGATGCGATGTGGGCGGGCGATGGTACGGCGGACGAAATCATCGAGAAGCGCGGGTTGAAGCAGATATCCGACACCGGGGCGCTCGACAAGCTGGTGGACGAGGTGCTCGCAGCGAACGCGGCGCAGATCGCCGACTACCGGGCGGGCAAGGCCAAGGCATTCAACGCGCTCGTCGGGCAGGTCATGAAGGCGAGCAAGGGCAAGGCGAATCCGCAGCAGGTCAACGACATCCTGCGCCGCAAGCTCGACGCGATGGCATGACTGCGCCTATTACGCTTTGGGGACGCGCATCCGGGCAGTTCGGGTGATGTGCCCGTCGTGACGACGCAACGGGCGCAGTGTGGGACAAGCTACTTCTTGGGCGATGACTTCGCCGGCGGCAATGCCGGGGCTGCGGCGGCATCGATCGTTGACGTCGGTTGCCTCAGCTCGATGTAGCGCTTCCTGAGCCCTTCGTACTTGGTCTTGACCTCGTTCGACTCCTGATGCCGGCGTTGAATTTCCTCACGCACGGTCCTGACCTCGCCTTCGCTGCGGGTGAGATCCTGCTTGAGTCCGTCGGGCAGCGGCTTGCTGCGTTTGGCATGATCGTCGGCGCGGCGCTTGTCGTCGTTCCAGCGTTCCAGGAGGGAGCGTTCCTGGCTCTTGAGGTTGGAGATCATCGCGTCGAGCGCCTGCAACTCGCGATCACGCTTCATGTCGATTTCAGCGGCACTGGTAAATGACTGCAGCAGCGCATTGTCGGCTCGCCGCTGGGCCAGCGCCTCCTCCTGCGCAGCGCGGCGCCGGGCTGCTTCTTCTTCCTTCGCCCGCTTCTCCTCGGGCGTGAGGCCTCCATCGAGCTTCTTCTTGATGACCCCGCGATTGGACATTTCCACGCCGCCCTTGCCGGAATCGGCAGGGGGTTTGTCGCTGTACTGGACGCGGCCCTTGTCGTCGACCCACTTATACAGCGCGGAATGCGCGTTTGCGGCGAATAGTCCGACGAGTGCTGCGAAGATCAGTCGCTCAAGCTGCATGGTCGATGCCGTATCGTTCGCGGTAGGAAAGCACGGCATCGAGGTAGTGGGAGCAGTTCGGTTCCGAACGGACGAAGCCGATGAGGTCGTCGAGCGTGGCAATGGCGATCACAGGGATGCCGTACATCCGCTCGACCTCCTGAACGGCAGACATGGTGCCCGTGCCTCGTTCCATGCGGTCCACCGCAATGGCTACGCCGCATGGGGTCGCGTTTGCGGCACGAATGAGTGCAACAGACTCGCGCACGGAGGTGCCGGCGGAGATCACGTCGTCGATGATGAGTACGCGCCCCTGCAGCGGCGCACCCACGATGACGCCGCCCTCGCCGTGATCCTTCACTTCCTTGCGGTTGTAGCAGAACGGCACGTCGGGTCCGTCATCCGCGAGTTTCATGGACACAGCGGCCGCCAGGGGAATTCCCTTGTAGGCGGACCCGAACATCATGTCGAACCCGATGCCCGAGGCGCGAATGGCTTTCGCGTAGAATTCGCTCAGCCGGGCCAGTGCGGCCCCGGTGCTGAACATGCCGGCATTGAAGAAGTAAGGCGACGTTCGCCCTGCCTTCGTGATGAACTCGCCGAAGAGCAAAGCGCGCTGAGATGCGGCGAATCGAAAAAAATCTTGTCTGAAATCAGTCATCTGGCCACCCGCAGTTTATGTTACGCGTTATTACACTGAATCTCAACGGCGTTAGATCGGCTTATCGCAAGGGCGTATTCACCTGGCTCGAGCAGCAGAATGCGGACATCGTTTGCGTGCAGGAACTGAAGGCCCACGACTGCGATTTGACCGCAGAGATGCGTGTGCCCTGCGGCCTGACCGGACATTTTCACTGCGCGCAGAAGAAAGGCTACAGCGGCGTCGGCCTGTACTCCAGGCACAAGCCTGACCATGTGCAGAGCGGTCTGGGCGTCGACGACATCGATGCCGAAGGGCGTTATCTGCAGGCGGATTTCGGCAATCTCAGCGTGATCTCGGTCTATTTTCCGTCGGGATCGAGCTCGCCGGAACGCCAGGAGGTGAAGTTCCGGTTCCTCGAGCGATTCTTTCCGCATCTGGATGCGTTGCGTCGTTGCGGGCGCGAAGTTCTGCTGTGTGGCGATTGGAACATCGCACACAAGGAGATCGACCTCAAGAACTGGCGGTCGAACCAGAAGAACTCCGGTTTTCTCCCGGAGGAGCGCAGCTGGCTCACTCGCGTATTCGACGAACTGGGCTTCGTCGACGTCTTTCGCCAGCTCGATGCGCGGCCGGATCGATACACGTGGTGGTCCAATCGAGGCCAGGCTTGGGCCAAGAACGTCGGGTGGCGCATCGACTACCAGATTGCCACCCCCGAACTCGCTGCCCGAGCCAAGGCCGCGAGCATCTATATCGATGAACGCTTTTCGGACCATGCACCCCTCACGATCGATTTCGATGTTCCTCGTCCGGAACTGTCGAGCGCCGGCAAGCCTGCGGTGAGCCAGGTACGAGCTTGGCGGTAATCGACAGCTCCGCTACGGTTGCGCGCCGATCCTGGCGCGACACGCTTGCAGCCATCGTCAGTGCTCGCATGCTGGTGGCAGGCATGATGGGATTTGCTTCCGGCTTGCCCCTGCTGCTCACGGGCTCGGTGCTGCAGGCGTGGCTCAAGGAAAGCCGAGTCGATCTGACGAGCATCGGGCTTTTCGCGCTGGTCGGCCTACCCTATACGCTGAAGTTTCTCTGGTCCCCGCTGTTCGATCGCTACACGCTCCCGCTGCTCGGGCGACGGCGCGGCTGGCTTGCGCTCATGCAAGCCTGTCTTGCGCTTTCGCTGTTCGCCCTGAGTCTTGCGCAGCCCACACCGGACAGCCTGCTCAGCATTTCGGTCGCGGCACTCCTGGTGGCATTCTTTTCCGCGTCACAGGATATCGTGGTCGATGCGTACCGACGCGAGAGTCTGTCGGATCTGGAGCTCGGGTTCGGTGCGGCAATGTACGTGAACGGATATCGAATCGGCATGCTGCTCGCCGGCGGTGGCGGGCTCATGCTCGCCGACTGGCTATCCTTTGCGCAGATGTACAGGCTGTTGGCCTTCGTGATGGCGCTTGGCATCCTCATCACGCTCATTGCGCGTGAACCGCCGCTCCCCGACGGGCGGCCGATCACGCTCGCGGAGGCAGTGATCCTGCCGTTTCGGGATTATTTCACTCGTGATGGCGCGTGGCTCGCGCTTGCATTCATCCTGCTCTACAAACTGGGCGACACGCTGGCATCTGCCATGACGACGCCCTTCTATCTCGACCTCGGATACAGCAAGTCCGAAATCGGCGCGGTCGTTAAGTTGTTCGGATTCTGGGCGACGCTCGCAGGTGCGACGATCGGCGGGCTATGGATCTTGCGCATCGGTCTCGGCAGCGCCCTATGGTGGTTCGGTTTCGGTCAGATGCTATCCACGGCTGGATTCGTGGTGCTCGCTTCCGTACAACCGACCGTGGCTTCGCTTGCGGCAGTTGTCGCCATCGAAAATTTCACCGGCGGCCTGGGCACGGCCGCCTTCGTCGGCTTCATGGGCTCGCTTACCGATCGTCGATTCACGGCGACTCAATATGCGTTGTTGTCGAGTCTCATGGGCGTACCGCGGGTACTCGCTTCGGCGCCGACCGGTTGGTTGGCCCAAGAGCTGGGGTGGCCGGGCTTTTTCTCGATGTGCGTGTTGGTCGCGATTCCCGGATTGTTGCTGCTGCGCGCCATGCGGACATTGCTGCCGGACCGGACGACGTCGTGACTGCGTCGCAACGCGATCGGGTGTGCGAGTGCAGCCTCAGCCCACCGATCGCTCCACGCGGTACACGGCCAGTTGCCCGAGCAGGTTGGGCAGCAACCGGACTTCGTTGCCATCGCTCAGCACCACCCGTTCGCTGATCGTCACGCGGCGCGCGATGCAAAACTGTTCGAAGTCGTCGATCGTGCACAGATGCACGTTCGGCGTGTCGTACCACGCATACGGCAGATTCTCCGATACAGGCATGTTGCCGCGGGCAACGGCAAGGCGATTTCGCCAGTAGCCGAAATTCGGGAAAGTCACGATCGCATGACGACCGACCCGAAGCATTTCGTCGACGATGTCCTCGGTATGCCGCATCGCCTGGAGCGTTTGCGACAGGATGACGAAGTCGAACGATGCATTCTCGATCTCCGACAGACCGGTTTCAAGATCGTCCTGGATGACGTTGACGCCGTTGCGCACGCATTCGACGATGTTCGCCGGACTGATCTCGACGCCGTAGCCGCGAACGGCTCGCTCCTCGCAGAGATACTGGAGCAGCGAGCCGTCGCCGCAACCGAGATCGAGTACACGCGAGCCCGGAGTGATCCAGCGCGCGATGACCTTGAAGTCGGCCCGGTCGTGAAGTGCGTAGGTATTCAGGGTGCGCGCCCTTGTTCGATGTTCAGCGCCATGCGCCGGAAGTAGGCAGCGACCAGCTCGTGATAGTGGGTGTCGTCGAGCAGAAACGCGTCGTGGCCGTGCGGCGCTTCGATCTCGGCATAGGTGACGTTGAGCTTGTTGTCGAGCAGCGCCTTGACGATCTCCCGCGATCGGGCGGGCGAAAAGCGCCAGTCGGACGTGAATGACACGACGAGGAAACTTGCCGTGGCGTCCCGGAGCGCGCGGCTGAGATCGCCGGCATGCTTCTTCGCGGGATCGAAATAGTCGAGTGCCCGCGTGATGCGAAGGTAGGTGTTTGCGTCGAAGTACTCCGCGAACTTCTCGCCCTGATATCGCAGGTAGGATTCCACCTCGAAATCGACATCGAAATGGAAGCGGAAGTCCTCCGCGCGCAGCACGCGTCCGAATTTCTCCATCATCGCGTCATCGGAGAGATACGTGATGTGACCGATCATGCGAGCGATGCGCAACCCCCGCCGTGGCAGGGTGCCGTGCGCGTAGTAGTCGCCGCCATGAAAATCGGGATCGGTCATGATGGCTTGTCGCGCCACTTCGTTGAAGGCGATGTTCTGCGTCGACAGACGCGGCGCACCGGCAATCGACAGGCAATGTGCGACCCGCTGCGGCTGATCGATCGACCACTGCAACGCCTGCATGGCACCCAGGCTGCCGCCCATGACAGCGCAGAAGCGCTCGATGCCGAGCACGTCGGCGAGCCGCGCTTGTGCGGCGACCCAGTCCTCCACCGTCACGATCGGAAAGCTCGCGCCGTAGGGTTTGCCCGTGACCGGATTGGTCGACAAGGGGCCCGTCGAACCGTGGCAGCCACCGATGTTGTTGACGCCGACGACGAAGAAGCGATTCGTGTCGAGCGGCTTGCCGGGGCCGACCATGTTGTCCCACCAGCCGACGTTAGTGGGATCATCGGCATACCAGCCGGCAACGTGATGCGATGCGTTGAGCGCGTGACAGACGAGGACGGCGTTCGACTTGGCCGCGTTCAGCTCTCCATACGTCTCGTACATGAGCTGATAGTCGTTCAGGACTGCCCCGCTGCGCAGCGGCAGCGGGGCGTCGAACTGCGCCACTTTGGGCGCGACCGGGCCCACCGAGTCAGTGGGTATGGGCAGTTCCGCCTTCAACGTCGTATCGCTTCCTCAAAATGAAAAACCCAGCCGACGCAAGCGGGCTGGGTTGCCTTCGCTTTAGCCGGTTTTATTAGGCGCCCGCAAGCTGAGGTCAAATCAGCGCCGTACTGCTTTCGAGGCGGAAGTTACTCCGGGGCCGAGCGGCTGTCAACGCGTCGAGTCGTGCCGGCCGCAGCTACGCCGCAATACCCGGGATGACCGGTGGGCTGCTGCGCAATGGACCGATCGAAGGACGCTGCCGATCCTGCGCCCCGTGGCATCGACTGGGCGCCGGAACGATGGTCAGTGCCTCAGTCGGCGTTCAGGCGATCCAGCATGTTCAGCATGCGCTCGGGATCGGCGATTCTCAGCATGCGACGCGCGAGGAGCTTCACGCTCGAAAGGTTCGTGCGCAGCACCTCCTGCTTGACCGCCAGCATCTGACCCGGATGCATGGAGAACGTCCGCAGTCCCAGGCCGAGAAGCAGACGGGTGAATTTGACGTCGCCTGCCATCTCCCCGCAGAGCGCCACGGGGATGTTGGTGCGGTTTGCCCCGGAGATGACCAACGCAATCAGGTGCAGCACCGCAGGATGCAACGGGTCGTACAGATGTGCGACCGAGTCGTCGGTGCGGTCGATCGCCAAGGTGTACTGGATGAGATCGTTGGTACCGATGGAAAGGAAATCGAGCTTGCGCCGGAACATGCGCAGCGCCAGCGCAGCTGCCGGCACCTCGATCATGCCGCCGACCGGAATGCTCGGGTCGAACGGTATGCCTTTGGCCGTGAGCGTCGCTTTCGCGAGCTCGATCTGCTGCAGCGTTTGTTCGACCTCTGCTGCGCCGGAGATCATCGGGATGAGCAGGCGCACCTTGCCGTAATTCGAAGCGCGCAGAATTGCCCGCAGCTGGATCTGAAAACGCCGCGGTTCAGTGAGACACAAGCGGATTGCGCGCAGGCCGAGCGCCGGATTCTGCAGCGTCGGGCGCTCTACGCCGTCGAGCTGCTTGTCTGCGCCCAGATCGTACGATCGGATCGTGACCGGGAGCCCGTGCATGGACTCGACGACGTTTCGATACGCTTCGAACTGCTCGTCCTCGTTCGGCAGCGTGTCCCGGTTCATGAACAGGAACTCGGTGCGGAACAGTCCGATCCCGGAGGCGCCGGCTTCTTCCGCTTCGCCCACGTCGTCTGGCAGCTCGATGTTCGCATGCAGTTCGACCGCCGTGCCATCGATCGTCTGCGGTCGCGTGGTGCGCAGTCGTCGCAGTTTCTGGCGCTCGAGTTCGAGTTGGTGCTGGCGAAGGCGATAGTCGGCGAGGATCTGCGGATCCGGATCGACGATGATCACGCCCTGCGTACCGTCGACGATCAGGATGTCGTTCTCGTAGATGAGACTGCGCGCGTGATGCAGGGAAGCAACCGAGGGCAGGTTCAGGCTGCGCGCCACGACGGCGGTGTGCGATGTCGTTCCGCCAAGCTCGGTGAGGAAGGCGGCAAACTGGTGCTGCTTGAACTGGAGCACGTCGGCCGGTGACAGATCATGTGCCACCAGGACCTTGCTCTGCTCCGGATCCACGATGTCCGGCACGTAGCCCGGCTGACCGCCGAGCGCCGACATCACACGCTCGACGACTTGAAACACATCCGCCCGCCGCTCGCGCAGGTAGGCGTCTTCAATGGCGTCGAACTGAGCGAGCAGTTCGTCGGCCTGCAGCTTCAGTGCCCACTCGGCATTGCACTGCTCGCGCTCGATGATCTCGCGCGGCGTTCGCGAGAGCGTCGAGTCGTTGAGGATCATCAGGTGTACATCGATGAACGCTTCGAACTCGGGCGGTGCGTTGGCGGGAATGTTCTGCCGCAGCGTATGGAATTCGCTTCGTGTCTTCTCGACGGCGGCGTCGAACCGGACAAGCTCGTCGGCGATCTGCGCTCTCGGCAGCAGGTAGTGTCCGGCTTCGAGCCGGGTATGCGAGTGCAGAAGCGCCTGCCCGATGGCAATGCCCCCGCATATTCCGGTGCCGTGGATGGTGAAGCTCATGGGCGGGGATTCAGTCGGGTTCGCCGAAGCGATTGGAAATGAGCTGACTCAGTGCTGCCATCGCAGCCGCCTCGTCCGGCCCTTCGGCTTCGACGACCACTTTGGTGCCGCGGGCTGCCGCGAGCATCATGACACCCATGATGCTCTTGGCGTTGACTCGCTTGCCGTTGCGGCAAAGCCAGACTTCGCAGGAGAACTGACCCGCCGTCTGTGTGAGCTTGACCGATGCCCGGGCGTGCAGGCCGAGCCGGTTGATGATCTCAAGTTCCTGTTGCAGCACTCGTTTGCTCCGGAGCGGGCATGTGTACGACGCCCTCCTTGCCGCCCGACAATGCCTTTTCCACGACCGTCGGGAGCGCCTCGCTGCGATACGTCAGCGCCCGGATGAGCATCGGCAGATTGACCCCCGATGCACCTTCGACCTTGCCTGGAATGAGCAGGCGCGAGGCGACGTTGCTCGGGGTTCCGCCAAAGATGTCGGTGAGGACCAGCACGCCCTGGCCGGAATCCAGGGTTCTCATCAGCTTGATCGCCTGGGGCAGCACCAATTGGGGATCGTCCTCGGGGGTAATGCCGATCTGGGCCAATTGCCGAGGTCGACTGCCGAGGATGTGGCTGGCGCAGTGCAGAAGGCTTTCGCCGAGCGTGCCGTGCGCAATGATGAGGATACCGATCATACGGACGCGTAGGAATGCTTCGGTATTATGCTATTGCAAAGCACAAAACCGCAAACAGGGCGTCGGCGGGGCGCTAAGATCAGGAAACCCGACGCTCGATGGCATCGAGCATCATGCCGGCGACGTTGAAGCCGCTTTGCTCCGTGATCTCCTGGAAGCAGGTCGGACTCGTGACGTTCACCTCGGTAAGGTAGTCGCCGATGACGTCCAATCCCACGAGCAACAAGCCTTCGGCGGCCAGTTCGGGCCCGAGCGTCGTCGCAATCAGGCGGTCGTGCTCGGTCAGCGGCCTTGCCACGCCGCGCCCGCCGGCGGCGAGATTGCCCCGCGTTTCGCCTTCCTTCGGGATTCGCGCAAGACAGTAGGGGACCGGCTCGCCGTCGATGATCAGGACGCGTTTGTCTCCGTGCTTGATCTCCGGGATGTAGCGCTGGACCATGATGGTTCGGCGCCCATAGTGCGTCAGCGTTTCGATGACCACCCCGATATTGGGATCGGTGAGGTGCAGCCGGAAGACGGATGTGCCGCCCATGCCGTCCAGCGGTTTCAGGATGATGTCGCCATGCTCGGCGAGGAAGGCGCGAATGAGCGCCTCGTGCCGCGTCACCATGGTGGGTGCGGTGAACTGCGGAAAGCGGGCGATGGCCATCTTCTCGTTGTTGTCACGAATCGCACGCGGGTTGTTGAAGATGCGCGCGCCCTTGCGCTGCGCGAGTTCCAGCAGGTATGTGCTGTAGACGTACTCCATGTCGAATGGCGGATCCTTGCGCATGACGACTGCGTCGAAATGCGTGAGCTCGGATTCGGTCGCCGGCGATGCTTCGTACCAGGCTTCGGCGTTACCCGTGAGTTTGAGTTCGTTCGAAATGGCGATGACTTGCCCGCCGCGCCATAGAATGTCCTCCTGCATGATGGCGTGGATGCGATGCCCGCGTGCGACGGCCTCGCGCATCATGGCGTAGGACGAATCCTTGTACGTCTTCAGGGAATCCAGCGGATCGAGGACGAATGCGAGCTTCATGAGAACGTCTTCTTCACTTGAGCGTACTGCAATGGATTGAATTCAGGCGTTCCCGGATGCCTGAAGCTTGCGAAACTTGGCCAGGGATTCTTCGTAGCCCGCCTCGGTTTCCTCCAGCTCGATGGCGGCGGCGATCAGGGCAAGCCTTGCCACGACGCCGTACGCATAAAAGCGGTTGGGCGGACAATCCGGTGCGCCTGCCAGATCCGGCATGCAGGGGCTCTCGAAGGCGAGAGGAACGAACTGCATACCCGGCGCGTTGAGGTTTTCGTCTATGCCGCGTTCCGTGTGCACACGGTAAAAGCCCCCCACCACGAAGCGGTCGATCATGTAGACGACAGGCTCGGCAACGGCATCGTTCACTGTCTCGAACGTGTGCACACCTTCCTGAACCAGTACTTCGTGCACTTCAAGACCTTCCTTGACCACCGCCATCTTGTTGCGCTGTTTGCGGTTGAGATCCGTGACTTCAGAAGGATCCTTGACGCTCATGATGCCCATGCCATAGGTGCCGGCGTCGGCCTTCACGATGACGAACGGCTGTTCTTCGATGCCGTATTCCTTGTACTTTGCGCGGATATCGTCGAGGATTTCGGCGACGTAGCCCTGCAGGCACTCTTCACCCTGGCGACCGCGGAAGTCGATCTTTCCGCAGGTTTCGAAGTACGGGTTGAAGAGCCACGGATCGATGCCGATCACTTCGGCGAACTCGCGCGCGACGCGATCGTAGGCTGCGAAATGATTCGATTTGCGACGCACGTGCCACCCGGCATGAAGCGGCGGCAGGACGGTCTGTTCGAGGTTCGAGAGAATCGGCGGTACGCCTGCGGAGAGGTCGTTGTTGAGGAGGACCACGCAAGGGTCGAGGCCGTCCACGAACACCCGGTTCCCCTCGCGTCGCAGCGGCTCCAGCGTCAGCTTCGATCCATTGGGCAGGGCGAGATCGGTGGGTGCCGTGATCTCCGGCAGCAGACTTCCGATGCGCACCTTCATGCCGGCCTTGCGAAGGATGTTTGCGAGCGCCGATACGTTAGTAAGGTAGAACGTGTTGCGGGTGTGGTTCTCCGGGATGAGCAGAATGCCGCTTGCTTCAGGGCAGGCCTTCTCGACGGCAGACATCGCAGCTTGTACGGCGAGCGGCGTGAAGTCGGCGCTCAGGTTGTTGAACCCGCCGGGAAAAAGATTGGTGTCGACCGGCGCGAGCTTGAAGCCGGCATTGCGCAGATCGACCGAGCAATAGAATGGAATCGTGCGTTCCTGCATCTGGCCGCGCAGCCAATGCTCGATGGTAGGCTGGGCGGCGAGCACGCGTCGCTCCAGTTCCAGCAGCGGACCTTTCAGTGCCGTGACGAGGTGGGGAACGTTCATTGCCGGGCTCCGATGGATGCGACGCATTGCATGGAAATTCCTGCGTCGGCAGTGTGTGAGGTAGCGGGCGGGTTCGCCGGAGCGGGGCATTGTAGCCCATGCCGCGATCAGGGCGTCCAGCGCTGACGATTCTCTGCCCGGCGTCGGATCCGCAGTGATGGCGGTTCGGTGCGAGAAAAAGAAAACGGGCGCCGAAGCGCCCGTTTTCAATGGCGAGGACGTTGTCCTTACGCGTGATATGCCCGCTCGCCGTGCTCGGTCGTATCGAGACCTTCGCGTTCCTGCTCTTCCGGTACGCGCAGTCCGATCACCGCATCCACGATCTTGAAGGCGATGAACGAGACGATTCCCGACCAGACGATTGCCGTGCCTACGCTCCATAGCTGGGCGATGACCTGGGTGCCGATCTCGATGTCCACGAACTCGTTCTTGATGTAGTCCGGAATGCCCGTGCCGCCGAGGCCCTTGCTGACGAACACGCCGGTCAGGATGGCGCCGATGATGCCGCCTACGCAGTGCACACCGAAGACATCGAGTGCGTCGTCGGCGCCGAGCATCTTCTTCAGGCCGTTGACGCCCCAGAGGCAGATCACCCCGGCGAGCAGACCGATGATGATTGCGCCCATGGGCCCGACCCAGCCGCAGGCCGGCGTGATGGCGACCAGGCCCGCAATGGCGCCGGAGGCTGCACCGAGCATGGACGGCTTGCCCTTGAAGAGCCACTCGAAGAACATCCAGCTGATCGTTGCAGCCGCCGTGGCGACGAAGGTGTTGGCGAAGGCGAGTGCTGCCGTGCCGGTTGCTTCGAGGTTGGAGCCGACGTTGAAGCCGTACCAGCCTACCCACAGCAGCGAGGCGCCGACCATCGTGAGCGTCAGGCTGTGCGGCGCCATGGCTTCTTTGCCGTAGCCGATTCGTTTGCCGATCATGTAGGCGCCAACCAGACCCGCAACACCTGCGTTGATGTGCACGACGGTACCGCCGGCGAAGTCGAGTGCGCCCTTGGCCCAGAGGAAGCCTGCAGCGGCCGTGACCTTTTCGAGCGACGCGGCATCGGTGATGGCGTCGGGGCCATCCCAGTACCAGACCATGTGGGCCATCGGCAGATACGAGAACGTGAACCACAGCACCACGAAGAGAAGCACGGCGCTGAACTTGATGCGCTCTGCGAAGGCACCGATGATCAGACAGGGCGTGATCGCAGCAAAGGTGCACTGGAAGGCGATGAAGGCCAGCTCGGGGATGACCACGCCCTTGGTGAAGGTCGCGGCGACCGATGCGTCCGTGATGCCCTTGAGAAACAACTTGTCGAAGCCGCCGAAGAAGGCGCTTCCTCCCGTGAAGGCGACGCTATAGCCGTAGATGAACCAGAGCACGGTGAGCAGCGAGAAGCAGGCAAAGACCTGCATCAGCACGGACAGCATGTTCTTCGAGCGCACCATGCCGCCGTAGAACAGTGCGAGGCCGGGGATCGTCATCAGCGTCACGAGCGCGGTCGCCGTCAGGAGCCAGGACGTATCGCCCTTGTTCGGCGTCGGTGCCGGTGCGGCGGCTGCTGCAGGAGCCGTGGCGGCAGCGGCCGGAGCGGCCGCTGGTGTCGCCGCCGGTGCTTCGGCGGCTGGTTTGGCTTCGGTGGCAGGAGCCGAGGCATCCTGGGCGAAGGTCGGTGCGGCCAGGCCTATCGAGAAGCAAAGAGCCAGTAGTGCAAGCAATCTTTTCATTGTTGTGTCTCCCTTACAGCGCATCCGGGCCGGTCTCGCCGGTGCGGATGCGAATGACCTGCTCGAGTTCGAAGACGAAGATCTTGCCGTCCCCGATCTTCCCGGTATTGGCGGATTTTTCGATCGCCTCCACCACCTGATCGAGCATCTCGCTGCGGATCGCAGCCTCGACCTTGACCTTGGGCAGGAAGTCGACCACGTACTCGGCCCCGCGATAGAGCTCGGTGTGGCCCTTCTGGCGGCCGAAGCCCTTCACCTCGGTGACGGTGATGCCCTGCACGCCGATGGCGGACAGCGCTTCGCGCACCTCGTCGAGCTTGAACGGCTTGATGATTGCAGCAACGAGTTTCATGCTGTTACCCCGTATGGATGTGGGCGTTGATCGCAGCGCCCTCGTTTCGATTAGAAGGTCTTCTGGATGAACACGGTGAAGGCGTCCTTGCCGAGCAGACGCGTATCGGAAAGGTTCGTGTAGAACGCCTTCTGTGTGGCGCTCATGTCGGTGCCGCTGAAGAAGGCGCCGAGGGTGAAGTTCT
>JBIKKL010000422.1:0-4693 GCA_044360365.1 Burkholderiales bacterium
CGAGGAAAATGCCGGCCTCGCGGGCGAGCTTGCAGCGGTTCGTCGTGCGCCGCAATCGTCGGGGCAGTACCGCGAGGCCGTCGAGATGGCGGAACAGGGGGTCGATTCCGCAGAAGTCGCCGAGAACTGCGGCATATCCCGCGCCGAGGCAGATCTCATCGTGGCGCTGCATCGGTCACGGGCCACCTGAATGCGATCACGATGATGCCGACCGAGGCGTATCGCGAACTGCGGCACTTCCTGCTCATCCGGCTTGCGCTCGGCGCAGGCGTACTGATCGTGGTGGGGGCAGTCGCGGTGACTCGTGTTCCGGGTGCGGCTCGCGTCAGCGCGCCGCCGGCGGCATCGTCCGGCGATATTGGCCCAGCCGTAACGAAGCACACTCCCCCGATGCGTGATTCGGCCGCGATCGGTGCGACGCCGCCGTCGATGAGCCCTCGCGACCTGTTCGCGAAGCCGCAGCTCGAAGAGGTCATGCGACCGATCGCTACGCTCGAGCCGCTCGAAGGCAAGGACTTCGAGATTCTGCCGAAAGCGATCACCGCCGAAGCGGCCGTGCCTTCTGCGGAAGGGGTCGATGCCGAAAACAAGGGCAGCCCGCCCAAGTTGCCCAAGGGGCCGCATCTTCAGGCGGGAATCTTCGCGCAGTCGGCCAATGCGGAAGAATTTCGCCGCAAGCTGGCCGCGGAGGGCTATCCGGCCTACGTCGAAACGCGCGTCCATGTCGGGCCATATCCCAGCCGCAAGGAAGCCGAGCGGGTGCGGGAGAAGCTGAAGGCCCAGGGAACTACGACCGTGTACGTGCCGCAGTAGCCCGCGCGTCGCCCAACACCGTTTCCTGCGTTTCGACCGTAGGCATGGGCCGGCGCGAGCGTGCTCGCTCCATGCTTTTTCCGATCAGAATGAGCGCCGGTCCGTCACCGAGTTGCCGGGTCATCGTCGGGAGATCGCCGAGCCTTCCGGCGACGACGCAGGCATCGGGTTGCGACGCGGATTCGACGAGCACGGCCGGGATCATCCCATCGAACCCGCGCGTCATGAGCGCATCGCGGACGTTCACTGCATCCTTGGCCCCCATGTAGATGGCCGCGGTTTCATTCGGATCCAGCGCATGGGCCCAGTCGGTGGGTGTCTTGCCTATGCCGACGCGTGGGGTCGCGAACGTGACGCTGCGGCTCGTGCCGCGTTGGGTCAGCGAGACCTTGATCTGAGCGGCCGCGGCCGAGGCGGCCGTGATGCCGGGCACGATTTCGACCTCGACTCCGGCCGCCTGCAACGCATCGATCTCCTCCTGACTGCGACCGAAGATCATGGGATCCCCACCCTTGAGGCGTACGACCTTGTCGTACTTGCGGGCAGCGTCGACGAGTTGCTTGTTGATGAAATGCTGCGCGCTGGAGTGACGCCCGCATCGCTTGCCCACGGCCACCATGATCGCGCCATGCGCGAGCGAGAGAGTTTCCGGTGGCACCAAGGCATCATGAAAGACGATGTCTGCCTCGCCGAGCAGGCGCAAGGCGCGAACGGTCAGCAGATCGGGTGAGCCGGGGCCCGCTCCGACCAGGTAAACCCGTCCCCTGGGCTTCGTCATGCGACCCGCCGGCGAAAGAGGGGCATGGGTCGATCCGAGCTGGCCTGGTACACCTCGCTGAAGTCGCGCAACGCGCTCAAGGCCTGATCGGGATCCTGGTCCGCACGCAACTCGAATGCATCGAATCCGACGCGGCCGAGATAGAACATCTGATCGCGCAGAATATCGCCGACGGCGCGCAGTTCGCCGGCGTAGCCGTAGCGGCCGCGGAGCAGCCGCGCGATCGAGTAGCCGCGACCTTGCGTGAAGCGCGGAAAGTTCACGGCCGCAATGCGAAGATCTTGAAGATGCGCAGCAACCGCTGTGAGATCGTCTTCCTCGCGGATCAGCGCACCGACTTCGACGCCGAGCGATGCGCAGGCTGCGCGATGCGCAAGCCAAAGCGGAAACGCCAGCAGTATGCCGTCGATGCGCGCTTCGGTGGGCTGGTCGTGTTCCGCAGCGCTGCTCTGAACGAAATCGCGCAGACCCTGTGCGTCAAGCAGGGGCCAGTTCGCGGTCTCGATGCGACCGCGACGAATGAGATGAGCCATAGACGGATTCCTTGAAAGGTTCGATGCCGAGCCGCCTGACGGTATCGATGAAACGTTCGGCGTCGCTGTCGCGATGTCGGAGGTAGCACTGCACGAGCCGCTCGACGGCATCGCCGACTTCGTTTACGCCGAACGACGGACCAATGACTTTGCCGAGCGACGCTTGTTCGCCCTGGGCGCCGCCGATCGAGACCTGGTAGAACTCCGCGCCGTGTTTGTCGACGCCCAGGATGCCGATGTGGCCGACGTGATGGTGGCCACACGAGTTCATGCAGCCGGAGATGTTCAGGTCGAGTTCGCCGATGTCGAACTGGTGATCGAGATCATCGAAGCGGCGCATGATGTCTTCGGCCACGGGGATCGAGCGGGCATTGGCGAGCGAGCAGAAGTCACCGCCGGGACAGGCGATGATGTTCGTCACCAGCCCGATGTTCGGCGTCGCGAGACCCAGCGCACGGGCCTCGAGCCACAGGGCGTGAAGCTGGTCGAGCTCGACATCGGCGAGGACGAGGTTCTGCTCGTGGGTGACGCGCAGTTCCCCGAAGCTGAATCGATCGGCGAGGGCTGCGATGGCGTCCATCTGGTCCGCCGTGGCATCGCCTGGGGGGATGCCGGTTTTCTTGAGCGAAAGCGTCACGGCGGCGTAGCCCGGTACTTTGTGGGCGTGAACGTTGCGCTTGTGCCACGCGGTGAAACCGGCACTCTGGGCGAGGCTTGCGGCGAGCACGGTGCTGCGCGTATCCAGCGTACGGTAGGCCGGTCGCGTGAATCGCTGCGCGACCCGCTCGACTTCGGCCTCGGTGAGGGTGCCGGGTCCATCCTTGGCCCAGGACCATTCCTCCTCGACGTCGGCCCGAAAGCGCTCCATGCCCCGTTCCTTGAGCAGGATCTTGATCCGAGCCTTGTAGAGGTTGTCCCGACGGCCGTACCGGTTGTATACGCGCAGGATGGCATCGAGGTAGGTGAGCAGATGAGGCCACGGCAGGTAGTCGCAGATCACCTGGCCGATGATCGGGGTGCGTCCGAGGCCGCCACCCACGTAGACCTTGAAACCGATCGCACCGTCGTCGCCCCGAACCGCCTGCAGACCGATGTCGTGCACCTGAATCGCGGCGCGGTCGGCTTTCGCACCGTTGATTGCAATCTTGAACTTGCGCGGCAGAAAGGCGAACTCAGGGTGAAACGTGGACCACTGGCGCAGAATCTCGGCCCAGGCGAGCGGATCGATGATCTCGTCGGGGGCGACGCCTGCGAAGTGATCGCTGGTGATGTTGCGGATGCAATTGCCGCTGGTCTGGATGGCGTGCATCTGCACGGTGGCCAGTTCGGCGAGGATGTCGGGCACCTGGGCGAGTTGCGGCCAGTTGAACTGGATGTTCTGCCGCGTGCTGAAGTGGCCGTAGCCACGGTCGTAGGTACGTGCGATGTGGGCGAGCTTCCGCAGCTGCCGGCTATTCAGCATGCCGTAGGGTATGGCCACTCGGAGCATCGGCGCATGACGCTGGCTGTAGAGGCCGTTCTGCAGCCGCAGCGGTCGGAAATCGTCCTCGGAGAGCTGTCCGGCGAGATGGCGCGCGGTCTGATCGCGAAACTGGACGACGCGTTCGTCGACGATGCGTTGATCGATGGTGTCGTAACTGTACATTGCGGTGCACCGTGGGCCAGGGAGGCGGCAGGATAGGTTGCGACCTGGAACACAGGAACGAATTTGTTCGACTTTGCTTATTCGCTACCGGCATATGGATGCCTGCCGAGCGCTCGACGCAGGAGGGCGTTGAAAGTCGTGACTTATGATGGATGATGCATTATCGAAGTAAGCCCAGGTTCGGATGAACCGATTTCGTTGCCGATGATTCGGGATTCCGGGGATTCGAAGCACGCCACGCAGTGAATCTCCTCTTTAGGAAGTACGGCGCCGGGTCGATAACCGCCCATTGATCTACCGTGGACTCACGGCGTGCGCGTTTTACAAGACCAGTTCGCAGACGGGGGTTTGCCGCACATGGCGGGGTTCGTCGCGGCGCTCATCGGCATCAGCCTCACGATCGCGGCCTGGATGGGCGTGTCGAGCCAGGTCGAAACCCGCATCGGCGAGCGTTTCCAGGAATTGGCGAGCGCCCGTTCCGAGCGGATACAGTTCGAATTCGAGCGCTATCGCGACGATCTCGTATTGCTCGCAAGCCACATTCGAGGTATCCCGACCCTGGATGCGGAGACTTTCGAGCGTCTTGCGTACTCACGGATCGATGCGGCCGGAGGGCTGGAAGGGTTGGAAGGGTTGGCATGGATCGTACCGGTTCCGGCGACGGGTTCTGCCGTTACAGAGGCTGGGGGCGGCTCGGTCGTTCCGAACACGATCGTGCACCTGGTTCGAACGAAGTCCAATCCGAAATCGGCCGATGTGACTTCATGGGTCACCCTGGCGACTACGACCAGCCTGCTCGAACAGGCTCGCACCCGCGAGGCCATGCTGACGACCGCCCCGCTCATCACGACCAATTTCCCGTACGAGCCGCCGATCTTTCGTGTGGTGATTCCGGTCTTCTCCAGTCAGCAGGCAGAAAGGAAT
>JBIKKL010000423.1:0-4689 GCA_044360365.1 Burkholderiales bacterium
GTTGGGAAGTTCTCAAGCACTGCGCGAATTCGATCAGGTCTATCCAGTCACTCACGCTGCAGCCGGCGGTGCAAGTACCGCGTATCTGATCTCTCGTCGCAGCTTCACCGGCTACTGGGAGTACATGATCGACGACGCGCTTTTTACCGCGCCGCCGCGGTTCGATCATAGCGGTGCGGCCCTGCTGGACCGGGACGGGAAGCTCGTCGGCATCGGCTCGCTTTGGGTGGGCGATGCGCTCAATGCGAGCGTGGCTTTCCCGGGCAACATGTTCGTTCCCATCGATCTTCTCAAGCCCGTGACGAACTCGTCAGCAGCGGACGGCGTCGCACACCGGGCCGCCCTTGGCTCGGCATCTATTCGGAAGAGATCGAGGGGCACGTGGTGGTCACGCGCGTCCTGCCCGGGTCGCCAGGGATGGAGGCTGGGCTCAGGCGAGGCGACGTCATCCTGGGGGTGGCCGGACATTCCATCGGCGGGCAGAACGAGTTCTACCGAACACTCTGGGCGAGCGGACCGGCCGGCGAGGAAATCGAACTTCACATCCTCCGGTCGAAGACCGTTCAGCACATCACGGTTCGATCTGTGGACCGTGCCGCCTTTCTGAAGGTAAGGACCAGTTCCTGAAGCGAATGGCCAGGGATCGAATGGCCGTTACACCATGTTGACAATCGTATTTCGCGTGACACGGACCCTTCGGGCAACCGGGCTCGACATATCAATCTCGGCGGAGTCATGGACGACAACGATCGATTGAAACAGGCAGCACTCGACTACCATCGCAATCCGGTCCCGGGGAAGATCGCGGTGACGCCAACCAAGGGCCTGGTCAACCAGCGCGATCTTGCGTTGGCCTACAGTCCTGGGGTCGCGTTCGCCTGTGAAGCGATCCAGGCGGATCCCGCCGAGGCACGCAACCTGACGGCGCGGGGAAACCTCGTTGGGGTGATCACCAACGGCACGGCGGTGCTCGGACTGGGTGCCATCGGTCCTCTTGCGGCGAAGCCTGTCATGGAAGGCAAGGGGGTGCTGTTCAAGAAGTTCGCCGGCATCGATGTCTTCGACATCGAGGTGGACGAGCGGGATCCCGACAAGCTCATCGAGATCATTGCGGCGCTTGAGCCGACGTTCGGGGGCATCAACCTCGAAGACATCAAGGCGCCCGAATGCTTCATCATCGAACGTACGCTGCGCGAACGCATGCGCATCCCGGTCTTTCATGACGATCAGCATGGTACGGCGATCATCGTGGGTGCGGCGGTTCGCAACGGGTTGCGTGTCGTCGGCAAAGACATCGGCGAGATCAAGCTAGTGGTGTCAGGTGCCGGCGCGGCGGCGCTGTCGTGTCTGGATCTGCTCGTCAGCATGGGGGTCAAACCGCACAACGTCTGGGTGACCGACATCGCAGGGGTTGTGTACGAGGGCCGCACGGTCGAGATGGATCCCTTCAAGGCACGCTACGCCCGCAAGACGCAAGCGCGTACGCTCGCCGACGTGATCCTCGGCGCCGATGTATTTTTGGGGCTCTCCGCAGGCGGCGTGCTCAAGCCCGAGATGGTCGAGAAGATGGCGCAGCGGCCGTTGATCCTCGCGCTGGCAAATCCTGTGCCGGAAATCCTCCCAGACGTCGCACGTGCCGTGCGTCCGGATGCCGTCGTTGCAACCGGACGATCGGATTTTCCGAATCAGGTGAACAACGTGCTGTGCTTTCCGTTCGTATTTCGCGGCGCTCTCGACGCGGGTGCGACTCGAATTACGCTCGAAATGGAATTGGCTGCCGTCGAGGCGCTTGCAGAACTCGCGCATGCCGAGCAGTCCGAGGTTGTCGTCGCAGCCTATGGAGGGCAGGAGGATCGCTTCGGCCCGGATTACATCATTCCACGGCCATTCGATCCCCGTTTGATTGCGACCATCGCGCCTGCCGTGGCCAAAGCGGCAATGGAAAGCGGCGTCGCGACCCGACCCATCGAGGATTTTTCTGCGTATCGCGAACGTTTGTCCGAATTCGTCTGGCAGTCGGGCCTCATCATGAAGCCCGTGTTCACTGCGGCCAAGCAAGCGCCGAAGCGCGTGGTTTACTGCGAAGGAGAGGATGAGCGCGTCCTGAGGGCAGCACAGGAAGTGGTGAACGAACGTATTGCCCGACCGATTCTCGTCGGGCGGCCCGAGGTGATCGGGGTGCGGCTCGACCGGCTGGGCCTGCGCATACGCACGGGTGTCGATTTCGATGTCGTCAATCCCGAGAGCGATTCCCGATTCAGGGAGTACTGGACCGAATTTTTCGAGATCATGCAGCGCAAAGGCGTGACGCAGGATCGCGCCAAAGAGCAGATTCGTCGCGATACCACGCTGATCGGAGCGATGATGTTACGGCGAGGCGAAGCGGATGCCATGCTTTGCGGGACGGTGGGCCCGTATCAGCGCCACCTCAGTGTCGTCGCGAACGTGATCGGTCGCCGCGAAGGTGTGCAGGGCTACGCCGCCATGAACATGCTGTTGCTGCCGGGCCGTACCGTCTTCATTTGCGACACCTACGTCAACTTCGATCCGTCGTCCGAGCAGATTGCGGAGATGACCGTGCTGGCCGCCGAAGAGGTCCGCCGCTTCGGACTTCTTCCTCGGGTTGCCCTGTTGTCGCATAGCAACTTCGGCAGTCTGGATACCCCGACCGCGGGAAAGATGCGGCGCGCACTCGAAATGCTTTGGAAGATCGCACCGGAACTCGAGGTCGAGGGCGAGATGCACGGGGATACGGCCCTTGACGCGCAGTTGCGAGCGCGATTGTTCCCCAATGCGAGGCTCTCCGGCCCGGCGAACCTGCTCATCATGCCCACCCTCGATGCCGCAAACATCGCCTTCAACCTGCTCAAAGCAGCGACCGGCGATGGAATTACGGTCGGCCCGATCCTCCTGGGGGCGGTTCGTCCCGTGCATATTCTGACGCCGTCGGTGACAGTGCGTCGCCTTTTGAACATGACTGCGTTGAGTGTCGTAGAAGCCGGCGCGCTGCGCGAGAAGACGTAGCCGAAGTCGGGTCGGACACCGCCGCAGACGGTCGCGCTACAATCCACTCACGATGCGGATCGACAAGGAAGGTAGCATCGCCGGACTGGCGAACGAGGCAGACTGCCGTTTGGGGGTCGTGCCCGATTTCACCCGGCATGTGATCAGTCAACGTCTGGCTGATCCTCACGCTCACCTCAGCAGTTCGGAGGAAGACCTGTGGCATCGAGATCTCATCCCGGAAGGAATGCGATTGCGCCACGCCGCCGTGCTGATGCCTTTGGTATCGCGGCCGGCCGGAGTTCACTTGCTCCTTACCCAGCGCACGAGCCACTTGAAAGGGCATGCGGGGCAGATCAGTTTCCCGGGTGGCGGCGTCGAACCCGCAGATCGTGATCGCGCGGATACCGCCTTGCGCGAAACCGAGGAGGAGATAGGCCTGTCCCGAGATCGCATCGAGATACTCGGCGCAATGCCTGACTACGAACTCAACTCAGGTTACCTCGTGACCCCGGTGGTCGGATGGATCGAGCCGCCCTACCAGGTCAACCCCGATCCCTACGAAGTGCAGGATGTGTTCGAGATTCCGCTGCGCCATTTTCTCGATCATCGCAGTTTTCAGCGGCGACGCTACGAGTACGACGGTATGGTGCGGCGCTACCTGGCGGCGCCCTACGAAGGCCGATACGTATGGGGAGCCACAGCAGGCATGCTGTACTTCCTTTTTCAACTGCTGCGCGGATGAAGCCATGGGAACCGCACGTGGTCCGGTGACGTCTGCGGTTCGCGTGTTGCGGGCGGCGGGGGTCGAGTACACGGAGCATCTCTACGACTACGAGGAGCACGGGGGGACTCGCGTGAGCGCGCGGGAACTCGGCGTGGATGAGCATAGCGTCGTCAAGACGATCGTCATGCAGGATGAGCACAAACACCCCCTCATTGCCTTGATGCATGGGGACATGAATGTTTCGGCGAAAACCCTTGGACGCTGTATCGGCGCCAAGACGATCGAACCGTGTGATCCTGCGGTTGCGCAGCGCCACACGGGCTATATGGTCGGCGGGACGTCACCATTCGGCACGCGCCGTTCGATGCCCGTGTTCTTGCAGCAAACGATCCTGGATCTGCCGCGTATCTACATCAATGGCGGCAAGCGCGGCTTTCTGGTCGGTATTGCACCGCAGGTGTTGCTCGACTTGCTAGCGCCCACGTGCGTAGACATTGCCGCGCCACGGGAGTGAGGAAATGTTGTCGAATCTTCTAAATCGTTGCGGCTCACCGCCGATATGCAAGGGCAGAAGGGTCCGAATGCGGCTCAGGTGGGGAGAGGACGGCAATGATGAAGCGGATTTCGAAGCGTACGGCAGGGCGCACGGCAGCACGCGAGCGCGGAAACGCGAGATCGTGGCTGGGGGCAGAGATAGAACTCATCATTCGAGAGCGCGAGCGTTTGCTGCAGACGGCCGGCGCAGCGGCCTCGCTGTTTTCTGCGCTGGATCCACGACTGTTGCCGCGGGAAGCGAGGGAATCCGTACGCAACCTGGGCGTGATTCTTCAATCGCTGCCCGAAGAGACGCTCACCGATGCCATCGAAACGGCCGTCGTACGACGCGAGGTGTCGGCGGCGTACTAGCAGCCTGTCGGACTGGATTTCACGACTGCGACGGGAGTGCTTTTCGTGCAGGG
>JBIKKL010000425.1:0-4674 GCA_044360365.1 Burkholderiales bacterium
GAGTCGGGTTATCGAAGGGAGCTTAGCAACGAGCGCATCGAGGTGCGTGCCCAAGTCGATCGCTTGCAGGAAGATCTCGGCAAGCAGACTCACCGTCGCGAGCAGCTCGAACTGCGCGCCCCGGCGACCGGCGTGATCAAGGATCTCGCAACGCGCACTCCCGGGACGGTGGTCGCGCCCGGCACCATCCTTGCCACGATCGTGCCTCGGGAAGAGCCGCTCGAAGCCGAGGTCTGGATCGAGAACCGCGATATCGGACAGGTCATGCCCGGTGCGCGGGTGGCGCTGAAGATCGGCGCGTTTCCGTATCAGCGTCACGGGACGGTGGGCGGCATCGTGCGTCACCTCAGCGCCGACGCCACGGAACGTCCGGACCCTGCGGCGCCTGGAGCAATCGCTTCATCGCTCCACTACCGGGCGTTGATCGCGCTCGAATCGCCGACACGCAGCGACGTGGCACCATTGCGTCTTACCGCAGGCATGCAGTTGTCGGCCGAGATGCATCTCGGAACGCGAACCGTATTCGAGTACCTGGTGTCGCCCCTGCGCAAGACGTGGCAAGAGGCAGGTCGGGAGCCCTGAAGATGGTTGGATCATCGGGAGCGCCGAGTCCGCCGCAGCGGCATTCGCGGCGCCCGCCGGCGTTGTACGTGACGGTCGCGGCATCGAGAAAACTCGCTTGGATTCTCGTTGGACTTCATGGGGTAGCAATTGCTGCGTTGGTGATCGCGTCGATACCCATGCCTGCGAAAGTGGGCGCGATATGCGCGATCATCTGGACCGGGATACGTGAAACTCGTCGCCATGCGTTGCGTGTGGGCAAAGACGCCTGCGTGGCCCTGCGGTTTCGGCAGGCAGGTCGATGCGAAGTGCTCTGTCGGGACGGGAAACGCATCGAAGGAAGAATTCACGGCGGATCCTATGTTCTGCCCGGGTTGACGATTGTGCGGGTCCTGCAGCAGGGAAGGCCCCGCAGTCTGACGGTGCTGCTGCTGCCGGACGCGGTGTCTGCGGACGCGATGCGCCGGTTGCGGGTCTGGCTTAGATGGACAGGGGACGCTGACAGGGAGAAGTCTGCCCACGACCTTTCGCTATAATCGGCCGCATCATGCTGGCAATTCTCGGTGGAAGCGGAATGACGCAGTTGGCGAACCTGACGCAGGTTCGCCGCCAGGTCATACGCACGCCCTACGGCGAGCCCTCGGGCGCGTTGACGTTCGGCGTGCTCAAGGGTCGAGAGGTGGTCTTTCTTGCGCGTCACGGCTACGGGCACACGATTCCGCCGCATGCCGTCAACTATCGTGCGAACATCTGGGCCCTCGTCTCCCAGGGCGTCAAGGCGATCGTGTCGGTCGCATCCGTGGGCGGCATACGCGCCGACATGGGGCCGGGTGTGCTTGCCGTGCCGGCGCAGATCATCGACTACACCCACGGGCGCAAGGCAACGTTCTTCGATGGCGCGGACGGTATCGTCAAGCACATCGACTTTACCCATCCGTACACCCCGGGATTGCGTCGCAGGATCCTCGATGCATGTGCGCGCTGCGCGGAACCAGTCCTGGATGGTGGCGTTTATGCCACCGTGCAGGGTCCGCGGCTCGAAACGGCTGCGGAAATCGATCGACTGGAGCGCGACGGCGCCGACATGGTCGGGATGACGGCCATGCCGGAGGCGGCATTGGCCCGCGAAGCCGGAGTGGACTATGCAGGTTTGACCGTGGTAGTGAACTGGGCTGCGGGGCGCGGCAACAGCGCCGACGGGATTTCTTTCGAAGAGATCGCGCGGGTGCTCGAACACTCCATGGCGCGTGTTCGCAACGTTCTGGAGCATGTGGAGGTCGACGATGGCAGTTCGTCCGGTTCTTAGGATGGGCGATCCGCGGCTGCTCGAGCGGTCGCAGGAAGTGGCCCGTTTCGGCACCCCGGAGCTCAAGGCGCTGCTGGCCGACATGCACGACACCATGGAGGCTCTGGACGGTGCCGGCCTCGCCGCACCTCAGATCGGCGTCCCTCTGCGAGTCGTAGTCTTCGGAGTCAAGCACAACCCGCGATATCCGGATGCCGAAGAAGTCCCCTACACCGTGCTGATCAATCCCGTGATTCGACCGATCGGTCGCAAGATGGAGGACGGTTGGGAAGGCTGCCTGAGCGTGCCCGGCATGCGCGGAATCGTGCCCCGGCATCTCAAGATTCGGTACACGGGCTTCGATCCGAACGGCGCTCCCATCGATCGCAAGGTAAGCGATTTTCACGCGCGCGTCGTCCAGCACGAGTGCGATCATCTCGACGGCATCCTGTACCCGATGCGCATCCGGGATTTGCGAGACTTCGGTTTTACCGAAGAACTCTTTCCCGGGCAGCAAATCGCCGACGACTGACGCGGGCTATCGAAGATCAGTCGTCCTGCAGCGCCTGCAGCAGATCGCTTTCGAGACGAACCACGGACTTCGCATCGCGCAATCCCGGGCCGGTAATGAGAAAAGTGTCCTCGATGCGTTCGCCGAGGGTATTGATCTTTGCCGAGTGCAGGCCGATGTCGTGCTTCACGAACACTCGGGCGATGCGGTAGAGCATGCCGGGTCGGTCGCTCGATGTGACCGAAAGCACCATGTAGGTGCCTCGCTCGTCCGGGTGGATCACCACTTCGGGTGTCATCGGGAAGTGTCGGACGCGGCGGCTCAGCCGACCTATCCCCGGCGCTTCCAGAGGGGTCTGCTGCTGCAGGCGCTGCGTGAGATCGTGCTCGACGAAACTCATGACATCCCGATAATTCGATTCGCGTCCCGCAGGATCGAGGATGAGGAAGCTGTCGAGCGCGTAGCCGTGGCGGGTGGTATGGATCTTCGCTTCGGCGATGCTGAAGCCCGCGCGGCTGAAGAAATTGCAGATGCGGGCGAAGAGCTCCTTTTGATCCGGCGTGTAGATCAGCACCTGCAGACCTTCGCCCATCGAGGCAAGGCGAGCCTTCACGATCGGTTCGGCGCTTTGTACGCGGTAGTTGAGCAAACGCGTGTGCCACGCGATTTCCTGCGCGTCGTGCCGCAGAAAATAGGTGGTGTCGAGCTGCGCCCAAAGCTTCGTGTGGGCCTCTGCGGGTACGGCGTACAACTGCAGCAGGGCGAGTGCGTCGTCCTGGCGTTTTTGTATGCTCGATTGCCTCGAAGTCTGCTCGCCGGCGAGTGCCCGGCGGGTCCCCCAGAAAAGGTCCTCCAGCAGCTTTGCTTTCCAGGCGTTCCACACCTTTGGGCTCGTGCCGCGAATGTCCGCGACCGTGAGCAAGTACAGCCCGACGAGATGGCGGTCGTCGCCGACGAGCTTCGCGAAGCCCGCGATGGTGTGCGGATCGCTGATGTCCTGCTTCTGAGCGGTCGCCGACATCGTCAGGTGATGGCGCACGAGCCAGGCGGCAAGTTCGGTATCTTCCTTCGAGATCTGATGGGCGCGGCAAAAACGGCGTGCGTCCACGGCGCCAAGCTCGGAGTGATCGCCTCCGCGGCCCTTTGCAATGTCGTGGAAAAGCCCCGCGAGATACAGCACCTCGGGACGCTCGAAGTCGCTGATGAGGCGACTGCAGAGCGGATACTCGTGGGCGAGTTCCGGTACGGTGAATCGCCGCAGATTGCGCACGACCTTGAAGATGTGTTCGTCGACCGTGTAGACGTGGTAGAGGTCATGCTGCATCTGCCCGACGATGCGGCCGAACGCCGGGATGTAGCGGCCGAGAATTCCGTATTCGTTCATCCGGCGCAGTTCGCGGATCAGAAAGGACGGATGGCGCAGGATGCTGATGAAGCGTGCCCGATTGGACGGGTCGTTGCGGAATGCAGCGTCGATCCGCGGTCCGGCGCGCCAGAGCGCGCGCAGCGTCGCGGCGCGCATGCCCTTCAAGTCATGGTGTTCCTGCAGCAGCTGAAAGCTCTCGAGGATGGCTCCGGGTTCTCGTTCGAAAAGATCTTCGCTGACAGCTTCGAGCAGTTCGTGGCGCGCGACGAAGCGCTCATTGAGGGTTCGAGGAGCCTCCGTGCGCTGCGGGAAAAGCCGTGCGCCCACGTTCTGATGCACGATCGCGTTCATCTGCCTTACCGTGTTGGCAGCGCGGTAGAGGGTTTGCATCAGCCGTTCGCTTGCGCGCCGCCCAGGTGCATCTTCAAATCCGAGTTCGCGGGCGATTGCAGTCTGGTAATCGAACAGCAAGCGATCCTCGCGTCGTCCGGCGAGGTAGTGCAAGCGGATCCGCAGATCGCTCAGGAAGCGGTGCAAACGCGCAAGCCGGCCTGCCTCTTTGGAGGTCACGAGGTCGGCCGCTACGAGTTCTCGCCAATTCCCGCCGAATCCGCCTGCACGGGCGATCCAGATGAGGTGGTGCAAATCGCGAAGGCCGCCCTGGAATTCCTTCAAGTTCGGTTCTAGATTGGTATCGTGAAACCGGTCGTGTCGTTGGGTCTGTTCGAGTTGCTTCGCCGTGCAGAATCGCTGCGGGTCGAGCGTGGCGCGAAACTCGTTCTGAAACCGGGTGTAAACGCGTCGACTTCCGGCAAGAAATCTGGATTCCAGAAGATTGGTCTGGACGGTGATGTCCTGTACCGCGAGTTCGATGCAGTCGTGTACCGTGCGCACGCTGCTGCCGACTTCGAGCCCCATGTCCCACAGCATCCCGATGAAGCTTTCGATCGC
>JBIKKL010000424.1:0-4674 GCA_044360365.1 Burkholderiales bacterium
AACCTGGGCGGTATCCGCGGCCTGAACGCCGAAGCCTTGTACGCACAAGAAATCGTGCCCTATCGCCGCGCAGGACTGCGGCCCTGCGAATTCAATCGTCTGGCCATGGGCACCGATGAATCGAACAAGGAGGCGCTCGCCGGCATGTTTCACGTCGGCATCATCTTCGCGTTCCAGGTATTCCGCGCGACGGATCTCTTTATCGAGGTGAATCCGCGCCATGCCGTGTTCTATCGGCGCAAGATCGGATTCGAATGCATCGGGGAAGAACGGATCTGCCCGCGCGTCAATGCCCCCGCGCTCCTTCTGCACAAGGATCTTGCCGTTTGCACCGAAGAGCTGTCGCGACTCGGCGGACTGCGCGATCCGAGCAACCGCTCGTTTTATGCATTCGCGCTCACGCCGGAAGAAGTACAGGGCGTAGTGAAGAATCTGCACACGCCGTTCAGGCTGGCGAGCTGATCCCGGCTGTTACTGCGCGTCGATCGCGCAGCGCTTCAGATCATCGAGGGCGACGTACTTCAGCACTTCGGCGTTCGTGGACGCGAGCACGACGCGTGGCGGCATGTTCGCGTCGAGCGCCTCGACGAATCGCAGGACGTGCAGACACCATCGATCGCCCGGATTCAGTCCGCGAAAACGCAGTTCCGGCCGTGGGGTCGACAAGTCGTTCCCGCGCTCCCGAGAAAACGCGAGAAACTCGGCGGTGACTTTGACGCATACGAGATGCGCCACCCCCTTCTCGCCTTGCGTGGCGCAGCAGCCGTCACGGAAATAGCCCGTCAGCGGCGCGTAGCTGCAGGCGAGCAAAGGCCCACCCAGCACATTGGTTTCGGTCAGTTCGGCTTGTTCCATTGCAGCGTGTGTCGGGTTGGTGGGAGTTGGAGGTCGCCACAGGACTTGCGGATCATCCGATTCTATCCACGTCGCGGGGCACCGGGAAACTCACGGCATTTCACGCCGGGACGTACGGTCTGCCCGTGCGCCCGCATGTCGCCAGCGAGGCTACAATCGCCGGGTCCGTCACACCCAGAAAGTGGATCATGTCGAAGCCGTTCATCCCCTCCGCACTTGCCGTACTCGTCGCTGCGGTCCTCGCGATCGATGCCCGTCAGACTCATGCACAAAGCTACCCCGACAAGCCGATCCGACTCGTGGTCGCCTTTCCGGCCGGTGGCGCCGCCGACCTCGTCGGGCGGGCCATCGCACAACGCCTGACGGAGCAATGGAAGCAGCAGGTCATCGTCGACAATCGCTCGGGAGCGGGCGGCGTCGTAGGCACCGAAATCGCTTCGCGGGCCGGAACCGACGGCTACACGATCCTCTTCGGCAGCTCCAGCACGTTCGCCACGGGGCCGGTGCTCAATCCCAAGTTGCCCTACCACCCGCAGCGCGACTTTTCCCCCATCACACTGACCACGCTCATCCCCAACATCATGGTCGCGCATGCCTCGGTACCCGTCCATTCGATCAAGGAACTCGTCGAATACGCCAAGGCAAAGCCGAAGCAACTGTCGTACGCATCGAACGGCGCAGCGACGGCCTCGCACATCGCGGGCGAATTGTTCCGCCATCGCGCAGGCATTCAGTGGATACACGTCCCGTACAAGGGTGCCGGTCCCGCGATCGGCGATGTCGTGGGCGGTCACGTGCAGTTTCTGATCGGCGCGATCTCTACCTCGATGCCCCACATGAAGTCCGGAAAGATTCGGGGTATCGCCGTGACGTCGCTGAAGCGCTCGAGCGCAATCCCCGACGTACCGACGATCGCCGAATCCGGCTTCCCCGGATTCGATGTCGTGCAGTGGTTCGGCCTGCTCGCGCCGGCGAAGACGCCGGCCGCGATCGTGCAGAAATGGAACACTGCGGTCGTGGAGATGCACCGCGAAGCCGAGTTCGCGGAACGCTTCAAGAGTCGCGGCCTCGAACCCGTGACGAATGCGCCGAAGGAATTCGCCGCGTTCATCCAGAAGGAACAGACGATGTGGACGAAGGTGTTCAAGGAGGTGGGGATTACGCTTTAGTGACGCCGGCGTCACTAAAGCGGGGGAAAAGGGAAACGGGAAGCCCCTCACCCCCGCCCCCTCTCCACGGTGTCGGGGAGAGGGGAGATCCGGTGAAGAATCCGCCACCGCGTCTAGCCTTCCGCTTTTCCCCCTTCCCGCTTCCCCTTTCCCGCTTTTCGGTCACGGCGGCGTCAATGCGATCGTCCCCACCCCTGCCAGAAAGAACACCGATGCTATTCCCCGTCTCTCTCGTCGGCAGTTACCCCCAGCCCGATTGGCTCATCGATCGCACAGCACTCGCCGGACATTCGGTACCTCGGTTGCGCGCACCGCACTTGTGGCGGATCGCCGAACCTTACCTCGCTGAAGCGCAGCGCGATGCCACGCTGCTTGCGATCAAGGCACAGGAAGATGCCGGGCTCGACATCGTGACCGACGGCGAGATCCGGCGCGAGAGCTACTTCAATCGGTTCGCGACGGCGCTCGACGGCATCGACATCGAGCAGGGCGGCACGACGATCAGCCGCGGGGGGCGACGGGTACCGGTGCCGCGGATCGTCGGTCCGATACGTCGGCGCCATCCGGTCGAGGTCGAAGACATGGTGTTTCTGCGCGCTCACACCCAACGACTGGCAAAGATTACCCTGCCGGGCCCCTTCACCATGACGCAGCTCGCACAGGACGACTACTACGGCGACGAAGAGAAAGTCGCACTGGCATATGCTGAAGCGGTGAACGAAGAGATTCGAGATCTGTTCGCAGCGGGCGCCGATGTCGTGCAGATCGACGAGCCTTACATGCAGGCGCAACCGGACAAGGCGAAGCGCTACGCAATCAAGGCGCTCAATCGTGCGCTCGATGGCATCGACGGCACGACGGTCGTGCACATGTGCTTCGGCTATGCCGCGATGGTCGGCAACGACAAGCCGAACCGCTACGCCTTTCTCGACGAACTGCGCGAGTGCAGCTGCAAGCAGGTCTCGCTCGAGACGGCGCAACCACGGCTCGATTGCTCGACGCTCGGCGTGCTGGACACCAAGAAAATCCTGCTCGGCGTGATCGATCTCGGCGACATGACGATCGAGACGCCACAAACCGTCGCCGCGAGAATCGAAGCTGCTCTGCCCCATGTACCCGCCGAGAACATCATCGTCGCGCCCGACTGCGGCATGAAGTACCTGCCGCGGGAGGTCGCCGCCGGAAAGCTGCGGGCGATGGTCGAAGGTGCGCGCATCATGCGAACTCGACTGGACGGAACGCTTCGCCGCCCCGATCACCGGGACGATCGGTCGCCTGCCCGATGGCATCCATGACGACGAGATCGTCGCACTCGACACCGAAGGCAAACCGAGCTTTCCTGCGCTGCAGGGCGCATTGACCGCGCAGGATGGCTCGAAGCTCGTGTACTTCGTCTTCGACCTGCTGCACGATGGCAAAGTCGACTGGCGCAAGCGGCCGCTCGCCGAGCGCAAAGCGCGGCTTCGGATCCCATTGGAATCCACCGGCAATCCCTCCCGACTTCGCTATGTCGAACACTTCGAGACATCCGGCGATACCGTGCTGCGCTCGGCATGCCGGCTCGATCTCGAAGGCGCGGTATCGAAGCGGCTGGATGCGCGCTGCCTATCGGGAAGCAACGATCACTGGAGAAAGTCGAAGTGTCGCGGCGGCCAGGAAGTCGTCATCGGCGGATGGACGACGACCGACGAGCGCTTTCGGTCGCTGCTCGCGGGGATCTATCGCAACGGGCGCCTGTACCATGTGGGTCAAAGGAAGAAGGGATCACACCGAAGTGCGATCCCTTCCATTGCAGCCAACCGCGGACGCTACAGTTCGATCTTGCGCGTCACGGGGCTGACGTAGCCGCCCCAGAGCACCATCACGCGATTGCGGTCTGGATCCCCGCATACCACGATGTTGATGACATCCGGGCTCGGCAGCACGCGCACCATATCGTCCGGCTTCACCAGATACTCCGGGGGCAGCAGGCCGCGCTCGACCATGTCCGGAATCTTGAACGCTTCCGAATGGCCGTACTCGATCAGGAACTCGAGGTCTTTGTACGGCACCCGTGCGTTCTCGTAGACGTAGTCCCGAATGTGCTTCTTCGTATAGCCCGCCGCGGCGAGGGCCTTCGCCACGGGCGGCGCGATCATGAACGTGATCATGTTGCGAAAGCCGTTGTCGCCGCGCTCGACCAGCCGCGCTAGACAGGGCTTCTTCGTGACTTCGCTCGCCAGATGCTGGAGGGCGGAGTCCGCCGCAGACTTCTCTTCCGTGCCATACACCGCCGGCGGCCAGCCCCAGGTCACCGTACCGCAGGCTGTCACGGTATTGTCGGTCGGTGCGAAGCCGTGCTCGACGTGATAGGGCTCCCACGGGCACTCGTCCTCGTTCTCGGCGATCACGAAGTTCATCGGATAGCCGAACGTGCCCATGTAATTGCGGCTGTGCCTGTAGCCCGAGATGTTCTTGATGATGAGCCCGAGGGCGCGCCCAATGGCCGGATTGCCGCCCTTGTTGATGAGCTGGGCGCCGCACTCGATCCCGAGCCGCTTCTTGTCCGGCCCGTTCACGAGCAGAAACGGAAGCACACCCCACGTACTGCCGATGTTGTTCAGGTTGTAGTCGTTGTCGGCAAGCGCTTCGACGGCTGCGATCAGCACCG